>CAZUXX010000080.1:0-10086 GCA_964624215.1 uncultured Planctomycetaceae bacterium | reverse complement strand
TTCGCTGGCGACGCTGTCCCGTGAGCCGACGCGGGAAGAACTGTCGTCACTGCGACGGATGATCCGCCAGCGTGTGCAGTCACGGTCGCGGGGAACTCCCGCCGATGAGGCACTCAACGAAGCTCTGCGGGATCTGATGTGGGCTTATCTGAACTCCAGCGAGTTCCGCTCGATTCACTAGTATCGGCACCCCGGGGGTTTTGGCGTCTGGCGGACGACGACTGGACCGCGACGCTGTCGGATACTGCAGCCAGTGTGAGGGGCCCTGCTGTCCGGACGTCATTTCCCGGAATCCTTTCGCCGCTGGTGACAGTTCCGGGCTGGCTGCGGAGTCGTGAGGGCCGCGTCCTCAGTGGTGAGCAGTCGAACGGGGCGTGTGAGGAGCGGCTTGTGATTGAGGTGAAGGAGGGCAGAGGTCGGTATCGGATAATCAACTGGTTTGAGACGCCGGTGGTTTATGAGCACGATACGGCGAGGAACGGTAACGGTTGCTTTGCTGATTTTCATTGCTGGATTCCGGGCCGCCGATCACCTGGCACGTGGCCCTGAGGACAACCCGCATGGGGCTGCGACGCAGAGTGAACTGTGACGGGCGTTTGTCGCAGCGGTTGCGAAGAAAGACGTCGAAGCCGTGCGGCGGCTGATGCCGCATGCTGAGTTCATTCGACGCCTCTCACGAGGAGCGCCTGTAAAAGAGGAGCGTTACCGGCTTTACGCGAGCAAGTTCCTGCCGACGCTGGTCACCGCCCTGCACGAGGATTTCAGAATCCGGAGTCTGGGAAATCCGGATGACTGGACATTTCCCGAGTCAGAGAGTGATGAAGTGACCCGCAACGGGGGCGAATTCCGGTTGTATGGCAGGTTCGTCGGGCGAAACGGCGATGTCCAGATGGAGATCGGCGACCCGGCGATGGAGTATGACGGCCGCTGGTATCTGCTGATGCTGTGCAGTGAGGCGGAGCAGCGGCGTCTGGTCGGCGAAACGGCCGAAGACTTTTGCAAGAGGTTCGAAGGGGAGGTGGCGACCTGATCCGTTGCTGCAGTGAGACGTACGTTCACCAATAAAGAAGGCCGCCGGGGGCACCGGCGGCCTTGATCGATCGGCATGTTGCTCGTTGCGCTATTCTGCGGCGGGAGCGGGCAACTTGCCCGACTTGAGCAGCTGACCGTACGTCTTGCCGTCTTCGAATTCCTTGCCTTCGACCTGGGTAAGAGCCGACTTGATCTTGTCGACGTCCTTGACCTTCTTCGCGCCAAGTGCCTTTTCGAGTTCCTTCGCGTAATCGCTACGGACCTTCTTGGACTTTCCGTGACAGATCAGGCACTTCTTTTCCTTGGCCTCTTCAGCGACGGTGTCATACGTCTCGATGAAAGCGTCCATGTACTGCTTTTGAGCAGCCGCTTCCCTGGGTGTTGACGCAGTCATCGCCAGCAGTGCAACGCAGGTGCACGCTGCCATCGTCACTTTCCGCATGTGTTAGCCTCCCGGTAGGTAATAAGACTTCGACGGTGTCTATCTCCCGGACGCCAGTCGGGGATCAATCAGGACATGGTGCAGTCCCTGCACGTCACCGCGAATCGACGAGTCATTCTGACCCGACTGTTCTTGGACTGTCAACCGACTAATTGGTGTGCGTTGAAATGGCGTCGGGGTCATTTCGGGATGAACCGTGACGTCTTGCGCGTCGTTGCCGGTTGTAACAATCTGACCAGTCGACGGGCCACGAAGGATGTCTCGGACAGGACTCTTTGTGGACTTGAGCCGGGACATCCGTTTCTTCGAAAAAGGGGTGATGAAACCGGCGTTTGTCGCCGGGGGTCTCCCCGGTTAGGCTGGCCTTTCTCGTTCTCACGTCTTCCGGACTGTTCCCATGCGTTTGCCGCTGCGTCGATCTGCCCGCTGGCTGCTTCCGGTCGTTTGCGTTGCTCTGGTGATGGGGCAGGTTCGTGCGCGGGCGGACGATGCGCTCGCGGGAAGCGATGAGCCGACGGCGATTCCGCTGGTGCTGATCACGTTCTCAAGTGTCGAGAAAGCGCTTTCGGACATCGGCTGGATGTACGACTCGATCGACCGGCCGGACATGAAGGAAGTGCTGGCCTCCGTGCTACGGGATGCCGCGGGTGATCTGGAGGGGTTTGACCGTGCCAGGCCGTTTGGCCAGGTCGTGTTTCTGGACCCGAGTGGTTTGCCGCCGCGACCGGTGTTCGTGGGGTTTGCACCCGTTTCGAACATTCAGACCGCCCTTGCGATCTTTGAGAAGACCGGGATGGAGACCAGAGCGGTCGAGGGACGGAACGACCTGCTCGAGCTGTTTCAGCCCGGTCAGGACGATGTCGAGGGCGCGGAGGGGGACCCTCCGGCATATATCAGGCTCCAGGGGAATTATGCCTACTTCGTGCCCGGCAACGGCGTGGACATCGTGGACGACATGCCGGACCTGGAGGCCATCTTCCGGCCTTTGGCGGCACGATACGATGCCTCGCTGTCCGTCCGTATCAAAGCGATTCCCAAGGGAATTCGTACGGTGTTTTTGTCGTTTCTCCGAACCCAGGCGGAGATCGAACTGCAGCGTCGCGACGACGAGCCGGAGGTGCAGTATCTCCTGCGGCGGGCGAACGGGGTGAGCGGGCTCGAATTCATCGAGCAACTTCTGACGGAAGGAGAAGATTTCACGCTGGGCCTGAATGCCCGGCCGGAACGGAAATCGGTGGTTGTCGAGGCGGTTCTGAACGCGACTCCCGACAGCAGCTTCGCCGAGTATTTGCGGGAGGTGGGAGGCCGGGCGTCTTTGTTCGGGCCGCTGCATGATGCGAATCGTCCGCTGACGATCAATGTGTCGTGGATGCAGAACGAGCGGGAGAAGAAGGCGGCATCGACGCTGCTGCAAGCTCTCCGGCTGGTTCTTGAGAGGGAGCTGCCGGCACTCTCGGCGACTCCCGAGGCCCCCGTCGGTCGCCTGATCGAATCACTGCAGGCGACGGTCGACAACGGCCACTTCGACGCGTTTTTGCAGTTTGCGGCGACGCCCGAGAAGAATTTTGTCATCACCGGAGGGATGCGGATCGTCGGGGGCCAGTCTTTTGCGGGGGCCTTGCGGACGATTCTCGACGGACTGATCGTCCGCGGACAGGAACTGAAATCCGCAGGTCGCGGGGACTTCCCGGTGATCCGACCAGCGCGCGAGACATATCAGGATGTGGTGTTGCATTCACTGGGAGCTCCGGAAGGGACCCCGGAGAACCGGGAGGCCCGGAGGTTCTTCGGTGGGCATCCCGAACTCTGGATCGGAGCGAGCAGCCGGGTGCTGTGGTTCTCGCTGGGGCACGATGACGCCCTGCCGACCTTGCGGGAAACGATCGACACGTTGCGGAATGCCCCGCCGGCAGAGCGCAGTGCGAGCAACGCTCCGGTACATGCGACCTTCCGGATGGCCCCCTGGCTGGAGTTGCCTCAACAGGAAACGAACCCTCCGGGAGGACGGCGGGCCGTTGCTCGCGAACTCGCCGAGCAGGCATTTCGTCCTGCGGACGGGATCCAGTTCGAAGGACGACCGACTGAGTCGGGCTTCCGCATGCGCGTGACGTTTGACGAAGGGTTCGTCCGGATGCTGGGGCTTGCGATCGCCCGTCAATACGACCAGAGCCAGCTCTGATCCGGGGTGAGCGGGCCCGGGGGACTGAAGTGCATCAGTGGCCTTGCCGGCAGGTATCAGCGTCTGAGTGACGTACCGCCGGTGGGATGGCGTCCTGCGTAGTAGGACGCCCCCGGGTCGATCCAGAACTGGTCGCGGACGGCTGCCCGTCCCAGCAGCATGCGGAAACCCATCTCGTCGCGATTGGAGAGGGTGAGCTCGATGGTCCAGTGATGTCCGAGCAGGAGGATCTCGGTTTCGATGACCGGTCGCAGATCGAGATGCCCGTTCGAACTGCGGATGTGTCGGTACTCAACGAGCGGGGCTTCGCCGCTACAGACAGTCGCCGAGTCGCGCTGAAAGGGGTGGACCTGGAACCGGACCCAGTCCTGCCCGCGCTTGCGAAACTTCTCGATATTGATTGCGTGGAGAGAAGAGGTCCGGGCGCCGGTGTCGACCTTCGCCTTCACGGCAGGAACCCCGATCCGGGGAAGGCCGACCCATTCCCGCCAACCAATGACCTGAAGAGGTGTCCGTCTTTTCACCTTGGCCTCGGGTTGGCCCGCGGTTGAGACCGCGGGGCGGGATTGTCACATTGGCCCTTCGTCAATCATGTTCTCGCGGTATCCGCCTTCCTGGTCAACCCACCTGCCACACATGCACTCCCTCACGGTCCGTACGGGAGCCCGATTGCACTTCGGGCCGTTTGCCGTCGGTGCCGACACCGGACGCCGTTTTGGTGGTCTGGGGATGATGGTTGACCGGCCATCGTTCGAGATCTCCATCGAGACGGCCGACCGGGATTGTGTTGTGGCGAGGCCGGAAACGGCTACACGGATTCGGAAAACACTTTCGAAGTTGCGGACGTTCGAGGAGTTTTCCGGGATTCGCGGCTGTCGCATCGTGGTGAACTCGGAGGTCCCGTCGCATCAGGGGCTCGGATCGGGAACGCAACTCGAATTGGCGATCGCGAGTGGACTGGCGCGGCTGGCGGGCCTGCGGTTGCCGGCGGTCGAACTGGCTCGATGCACCGGACGAGGACTTCGCTCGGCGATCGGTGTGCACGGATTCGAACTCGGGGGCTTTCTGATCGATGGTGGCAAGCCGGACGAGGAACAGGTCGGAGAGCTTGCCGGTCGATTTGAACTTCCTGATTCGTGGCGGATCCTCCTGTGGTGCCCGAGGGACCGCCCTGGCCTGTCTGGCGACTGCGAGAAGCAAGCGTTCGAACGCCTCCTCCCGATGTCGCCGGAGCTGCGCCGGACGTTATGGACACTGGCGTTTGATCGAGTTGCAGGAGCCCTGAAGCGGCATGACTGCACTGAACTGATGCGTGCACTGGGCGAGTACGGGCGAGGTGTCGGTAACTACTTCGCACCGATCCAGGGGGGAATCTACGCGCATCCCCGGGCCGCTGCGATTGCCGTGTGGTTGGCTTCCAACGGAGTTTCGGGTGTTGCTCAGTCGTCGTGGGGGCCGACTCTCGCAGTGATTGTCGAGGGAGATGCGGAGGCCGGGCGACTCGTGTCCGAGTGGCCATATTCCCGGGAAGAATTGCAGATCTCGCGTCCACTCAATTGCGGTGCGGAGATTCGTATCAGACAATCCTCATTCGAGTAAGCCCCCAAGATGGGGTTCATCAGCATCCGTTGCCGACAGGAGTTGCCCTGTGCCAAGTCGTCGTCAGTTTTTGAAGTCTTCTGCTGCCACCGTGGCTGCGTCCGCCTTCGCGGCACCTGCATTTGTGAGGGGGCAGAATCTCAATTCGAAACTTCAACTTGCCGCGATCGGCTGCGGGGGGAAAGGGCTCTCCGACATTCGCGAAGTCGGCTCGCATCCGAAAGCGCAGTTTATCGCGTTGTGCGATGTTGATCTGGGCCGCACCAAGGATGCCGAGAAGCTGCATCCCGAGGCAGAGGTCATTCAGGACTACCGCGAGATGTTTTCGCGGTTGGGTGACAAGATCGATGCCGTCACGATCTCAACGCCGGACCATATGCACGCCATCATCGGTTTGCAGGCAATGGGTCTGGGCAAGCACGTGTACTGCCAGAAGCCACTGACGCACACGGTTGATGAAGCGCGGCGGATGGCGAAGGCCGCGCAGGGGCTGATTACCCGGCTGGGAAACCAGATTCACTCGCATACGTACTACCGGACGGTGGTGCGGGACATCCAGGCGGGTGTGATCGGGCCGGTGAAGCGGGTCCATTCGTGGTGTAACGCGACCGGTCACGGGAAGTCGGGATTCATTGACCGGCCGAAGAATCCGATCGAGCCTCCGAAGACGGTGAACTGGGATCAGTGGGTCGGAGTGGCTCCGATGCGGCCGTATGGTGTCGACCGGTGCTACCACCCGTGGGGATGGCGGGACTGGCAGGATTTTGGCAACGGGGCTCTGGGTGATTTTGCGTGCCACATTCTCGATCCGGTGTTCACGGCGCTCGAGATCAACAAGGCGCCGTTGAAGTTCACGGCAGATCATTCGGGCATGAATGACGAAGTCTGGCCTGCCCAGACGCAGGTCGAGTACCACTTTGCGGGGACGAGCCGAACCGGCGACAGTCCAATCCGGATCACGTGGTACGACGGCGGTCGCTTGCCCAGCACGAACGGTTCTCATCTCCCGCCGGAAGTGGGACTGCCGCGAAGCGGCTCTCTGTTCATCGGTGAACTGGGGAGTCTGGTGCTGCCGCATGTCGGAAAGCAGCGGCTGTACATGAAGGACGGCGCGACGGCTCCTGAGTCGGAACCGGCCGAGGACCTCAATCATTATCACGGCTGGGTCGATGGCTGCCTGAGCGGGAAGCAGCCGAGCGACGGCTTCGAATACGGGGCTCTGCTGACGGAGACCGCTCTCCTGGGCAACATCGCGGTTCGATACCGTGGTGAAACGCTGGAATGGGATGCAGAGGGATTCCGGCTGAGCGGGCCTGACGGGGCCAATCGCTGGCTGACGCGCGAGTATCGCGAAGGCTGGGAACTGCCGTCCTGACGGAGCAGGATCCTTCAGGTGGCGTCCGGATGTTCGCTGGCGTGCATCGCTGCACAGGATGCCGAGCATCTGGATGCGATCCGGAATGTCGACTCAAATTGGCACGACAGGAGCGGACCCGTCTGCAGGCGGGTCCGCTTCGAGTTTTTGCAGCTCTCTGGGGCGCAGCGTCCGGAACTGGATCGACAGAGACTCAGGACCGGACGATCTGTCCTGACTCGGCGTCGTAGCGTGGCACGAGGTCGTACACGTCGCAGCGGGAGGCGAACTCGATGTCGGCATCGAGTCCCAGAGCGCGTAAATTCCGGCCGCCGCGACTGTCCCGGAGCGTCTGAAGGATCGAGTCAGCTGTTCGGCCGTGGACGGTGGTGAACCGCATGGCGAGTTCCGTCCCGATGTCAGCCACCTCCTCGTGGGGGAGAAGCGTGTTGGCCAGCACTCCGGCAAACAGGATATCCTCGGCGGTCAGTTCGCCATCCGTTCCCGCACACACGAGCAACACAGGCCGGCTCTCATTCTGCAGTCGGTCGACGACGGCTGAGCGGTTGAGGAAGCAGCCGATCACGATTTCGGAAGCCGCGAGGCAATGATTCAGGGCTCGGGTTCCGTTCGTTGTTGTAAAGCCGATGGTTCGGCCCGCAACACGTTCGTGCGTGTAGGCCCGGGGGCTGTTATCGAGGTCGAAACCGTCGATCAGCTGGCCGCGTCGTTCTCCTCCCAGAAGCGGTACTGCCTCAGGGGGCTGGGCCGACTTCCACTGTCGAGCTTCTTCCACTGACTCAAACGGAACGACAGCCCGGGCTCCGTTGGCCAGTGCTGTCACGATCGTCGATGACGCCCGGAGCACATCGATGATCACGGCGACCGAACCGTCGGGGGCGCGGCTGCCTGCGAGTTGCGGCAGCAGTTGAACGGAGACAGGGGCCATCTGAGCAATGATGAAAAGTCCGGGGAGTGGTGCGCAATCCCGCACCGTCGAAGTCCGGGAGGATATCATATCTCTGTGAGCGGATTGCGTTTGGACTTGAGCGGGCTGGCGCAGGGGACGAATGCAGCCGCTCGCGATACACTGCGCACAGACTTGCCAAAGGAGTTGCGAGATTCGCGGCGGGAATCGCGAGGAGAGAACGGACATGCTCGAAGTGAACGGAACCGGGCAACCAGCCTGGACCACTCATGCGGAGGCAGATCAGCTGCTTCGACAGATTGTTGCTGATCTGGAGAGTGACTGTACGGCCATTCGTCGGTTGCGCGAGCGACTGCGGATGGAAACAGGGACGCGGCTGATCGACTGGATCGATCACATCACGCTGCCGGAAGAAGAGAGCCTGATTACGCGTCTGACCGAGCTGGGGTTCGACAGCGACGATTCGCCGGACGGATCGGCCTGGCGGCATCCGGGGGCGATTTTCCCGACGATCCGCCTGTACTCGCGTGAGACCCGGCGGCTGGTGCTCAAGGTCGACTCCGTCACTGATTTCGCCTTCGCGAACTCCCTGATGGACCGGCAGCAGATCGACGGGCAGCCGCTGGCTCCCTTGCGCCGCGGGCGTGTGGCGTTCGAAGCGGGGACGGAACTGTGGGTTCTTGAACGTCACGGAACGACGGCGCTGGTGCCGCTCCCGACAGACTCGAATATCCAGGCGTGCGTTCTCGAGTATGCAGAGGCATTTAGCCTGCGCCCGCGTCATTGTGAAAGCGATGATCTCGGCTTCGAGGCACTGGAGACGGTGATTCGCCGGTCGACGCGGGATCTGGGGCGTGCCCGGACGTGTGATCTGTTCTTCGAGGCCGAGCGGGAATACTGGCAGTCGCGGAATCGCGCGGCGCGAATCCAGAAAGCCCGTCAGGATCGGCTCGGACTTGGCTGGGGGAACCATGATCATCACACGTACCGTTCCAGCCGCCGGCACTTCGCAAGGCTCATCCGACTGTTCGAATCGCTCGGGTTCGAATGTCGCGAGAGGTTTTATGCCGGTGAGGAGGCCGGCTGGGGGGCCCAGGTGCTCGAGCATCCGGCGTGCGGCATCACGGTGTTTGCCGACGTCGATCTCTCGCCAGAAGAAGTGGCGACCGACTTCGCTCACCAGCCTCTGGAGGAGACGGACCGCCTGGGGACGATCGGCCTGTGGTGCCGCCTGCACGGGGAGGCGATTCTGGAAGCGGGGATGCATCACCTCGAAGCACGGTTCGACTTCGACTCGGCCCGGGCACAGCTCGAAAATGCCGGAATCGGCAGTATGCGGCCGTTCACCAACCTCCCGTACCTGAAGCAGGCGTTTACGGCGGGAGAGATCTGGACCGTCGATCCGCAACGACTCGAGGCGGCACTGGCCGAGGGAGTGATCACCCGCGAGCAGGCTGAGACGTTCCGCTTCTCCGGTGCGATCGGATCGCATCTGGAGATCCTTCAGCGGGATCAAGGTTTCAAGGGATTCAATCCCGCCGGAATCTCCGAGATCATCGAAGCGACCGACCCCCGCAGTCATCCGGAAAGTGTCCGCTAGATCCTTTCAGGATCTTCTGGGCGGCGTTCGGGCGTCCAAAGGACTGCAACGCTCTCGGGGAACGCCGCCAGTGACACGACTTGTCCGTTGTTCGCGACCCGGTCCTTTCAGGATCTTCTGGGCGGTGTTCGGGCGTCCAAAGGACTGCAACGCTGTCGGACAACGCCGCCAGTGGCACGACTTGTCCGTCGAATCGCCCTAAAACGGGGCGACGACAGGGACGTCACTGTCGGGAGCGGGGAGTGCCTGCGCGGTCGTCAGCCCCAGGGGGGCGTTGTTCACCGCAATCTCTGCGAAGTCGAGTGTCTCGATGGACGCGGACATTCCGACGGGGCGAGTGGTCATCCGGCTGAACAGTCCGCCGACGGCGTTTCTGTCCGTTGTTGTTTCGCAGCTTCCTTCGGGAAGAAACGAGACCTGAACAACGGTTGAATCGGGGTAGTGGAAGCTGACTGCGAGCGGGTGGGCGGACTCCGCTGCTGCAGCCGGGTTGAAGTCGAATTGTCCGGCATAGCGAAGCTGGTAGGCCTCCCCGGACCGTTCGAAGGGAACCTGCTGCAGGGCACGACCGCGATAGGAAACTTCCACCCGTGCCAGATGCAGTTGCCACGCCGGTGACAGATGGACCATCAGTTCGTCCTGGCCGATCTGATGTTTTGCCTGGACGTTGATCGCCGAGCGGACGGTGCGAATGACGTGCGGCGGCGTGCGGTCGAGTCCCAGGCAGGCGGCACATCGCAGGAGGACCGGAGCGGGGAGACTGGCCACGACATCGCGATGTTCGAGCATCCTGGCGAGCTTCGTCTTCTCATCGGCGTGGTAGTAGAGCGAGGCCAGAAAGACGCGACTCTGGCAGGTTTCCAGTTCGACATCGAGGTTTCTGAGGATGGCATCTTCGGCGAGGGCGATCTGACCGTGCCGCTCGAGGATGCGGGAACAGATGAGATTCGCT
>CAZUXX010000079.1:0-10089 GCA_964624215.1 uncultured Planctomycetaceae bacterium | reverse complement strand
ATCTCGAAACGGTCGATGAATATTTCGACCATGCCCTGCTGCTGAACATGCGGCTGGTGGCAGCGGGTCCGGTGAAGGAGGTGTTTCACGCGGAGAATCTGCGACGGACGTACGGGGGCAAGCTGGCGCTGCTGGACCAGGTGGGAACGCGGATGGCGGAGGGCTGAGGGGCGGCGGCGGAGCTGCCATGCAGTCGGCAGCGACCTGATGCGGGAGGTCGGTCGTCTCCACTTTCCGGGCGATTGCGACGGGGGAACGTGGCGTGATGGACCGGCAGTTTCAGACGCCGGGAAGTGCCGGATCACGTGCCGATTCTTTCCCGAAGAAGAGTTCGAGTTCCTCATCTGTGAGGACCTGCGCATACTCGGCGACGACGTACCCGGCCAGGCCTTTGGCGTACTCCGGGAAGGGGCGCCCGCACAGTCGCCGGAGCGTGTGCTTCATCAACATCGAGAGCCGCTTGCGTTCGATCGATTCCTGCACTCTCCAGAGTGCTTCGCGGCGTTGCTGCGGGAATTCACAACCCAAGCGGTGGTCGATCGTCAAATCGAACTCACGCCGCCTGAGCACCCGATCGAGTTCTTCGGGCGGGAGATCAGGCGGGTTGGAGTAGAGCTCGACGATCGACTGATCGTATTCGCCGGAGGTCAGGCGCCGACCATATTTTTCGAGCGGGGTCATCCCTTTCAGTATACGGACGTGACCTCAGGCGGGGGGAGCGGAGTCGATACGGGGTGGCGAGATCCCGTGGGCGTCGGGTCAGTACGTCCGTGGACGGATGCCGCCCTGGACCCGCAAGGGGAGGCCCATGATTCTGAGGAAGCCTTCGGCGTCGGTCTGGTCGTAGGAGCCGCCGCCTTCCATCGAGGCGATGGCTTCGTCGTAGAGGCTTTGGGGAGAGGTGCGACTGACGACGCGGCAGTTGCCCTTGTAGAGTCCGAGCGTGACGTCGCCGGTGACGGGCTGCTGCGCCTGGCGAATGAAGGCCATGAGGGCATCCATTTTCGCGCAGTACCAGAAGCCGTAGTAGACCATCTCGGCGACCTCGGGGCTGAGGCGGTCGCGCAGGTGGACGAGATCGCGGTCGAGAGTGAGCTGTTCGATTGCCTGGTGGGCGGTGTACAGGCAGGTCATCCCGGGGGCTTCGTACACGCCGCGGCTCTTCATGCCGACGAAGCGGTTTTCGACGATGTCGATACGGCCGACTCCGTTGCGTCCGCCGATCTTGTTGAGGGTGTCGACGACTTCAAAGGGGGACATGGAACCGTCCGCGGCGGAGGTTCCTTCGGCGACAGAGACGGGGACACCGGATTCGAAGCGGATGGTGACGTACTCCTCCTGGTCGGGGGCCTGCCGGGGGGAGACGGTCATCCCGAAGTCGATGATGGGGATGCCATCGACGGCGGGGTCTTCGAGCTGGCCGGCCTCGTAGCTGATGTGCAGGCAGTTCTCGTCGGAGGAGTAGGGTTTGGCGGCGGTGGCCTTGACCGGGATGTTCTTCTGCTCACAGTACTCGAGCATCTCGGTGCGGCCGGGGAACTGCTGGCGGTACTCTTCCATTCGCCAGGGAGCGATGACCCGCACGTTGGGATCGAGCGCTTCGGCGGCCAGCTGGAAGCGGCACTGGTCGTTGCCCTTGCCGGTTGCTCCGTGGACAAAGGCGACTGCCCCGACCTCGCGGGCCCGCTGGAGGCAGGCCTTGGAGATGAGCGGTCGGGCGATCGACGTTCCGAGGAGGTAGATGCCTTCGTATTTTGCCTGCCACTGGAGGACGGGGAAGGCGAAGTCGCGGCAGAGCTCGTCGCGGACGTCGACGAGTTCGGCAGATGCTGCTCCGATGTCGCGGGCCTTCTGGAGGATTGCGTCGCGGTCTTCGCAGGGCTGGCCGAGGTCGACATAGAGGGCGTGGACTTCGTATCCACGGTCCATCAGCCAGCCAACCAGAACTGATGTATCGAGTCCGCCGCTGTACGCGAGCACCACGGAATCAGCCATTGGTATCCTCGGTCGCAATCGTTTGAGAGTTGTCTGCAGTGGAAGCGCCCCGCGGGCATGGCGCGCCGCGGAGGATAGGACAGACACTGCGTCATCGCCAGAGTTCGCACCGGGGAGTGAGGGGGTGGCCCGGGGGCTGAGAATCCACAGGGAGACGGGGGAGAGGAGGACATGTCAACGCACGTGGATGCGATTGCGGGTGGGGGTGGCGGCTGCAGGGTTTCCCGCTGCGTTCTCGGCCGGCCCCGGACGTCGTGACATCCGGAGCATCCTCTCAATGGTCGACGAGTGCCGGAGAGCCTCGTCGAATTCCTGGTGGGTACAGGTGTGGTCTCCGTACCAGGTCCGGTCGACCGTGTCGACGAGTGCTTTGAGTGACTCGGCGATTGCGGCCCGCTGATAGCGGTGCAGGATCTCGCGATTGGTGGTGCCGGGGCGATGGATCCGCTGGTGGAACTGCTCGATGCGGAGGATTGCCGCCTTGAGGAGCAGCCGGACGGCGTCGGCGAGGTCTCCCGTGTCGGCGGCGGTGTGGGCGAGTGCTTCCCAGTGTTCGGGGGAGCTGGTGCCGGGGACGTTTGGGGGAGTCCGGCGGCGCCGGGTCCGTTCTCGCGTGCGGAGTGCGCGCACGGCGGCAACGATGACGGCGATCACGAGGAGGACGAGGAGCGCGATCGAGAGCGCTTCGAACCAGACTCCGGGGCCGCCGTCCGGGGTGCTCCCCTGCCCTGCTCCGGAGAAATCGAGCCATTCGGGCCACCATTCCCTGAGGGGCCTGAGCCATTCCCAGAGGTCAATCGGGGGGGAGTCCTCAGCTGGCCCGATGGTGTACTCGAGGTTGGAGAGAACCTTGTGCGCCGTTTCGCGGATCGTGTCGGGGTCCGGAAGTGGGCGGGGTTGAGGCATGGCGGATGAGAACGTCTGGCGGTGAGGTGTCGCCAGAGGCGATCTTGACGCCGGCGGACGGACTTGGGAAGTGGCCGGTTCTCAGGAGGGGGCCGCCTGGAAGCGGTTGTGGCTAGGGGAGGACCCGGTAGAGGTCGACGGCGCGAAAGGTGTTTTGCTCGCGGAGTTCGGAGGCCCACTGTTCGACGTATTCCTGTTCGGCCGGGCCGAGCGAATCCCAGTAGAGCCGCTGCATGTGGACTGGTTCGAGCACTCCCGTGTGGCGCAACTGTTCGAACAGTCGGGGATGGATCGGATCGGGGAATCCGTAGGAGCCGGGGAGCCGGTATCTGACGATCTCGCTCCACTGGACGAGGACGTGGGTGATCTGGTGGTTTGCGAACGCGGCTTTCAGTTCTTCGCGCGACCGCAGTGTTCCCGAGTCGTCGAGGATGAGGCCGAGCAGCAGCGAGTCGTCGAAGACTGTGTTGTAGAGGTAGGGTGGTTCGATATCGAAGACATTGGCCTCGCCGACGAAGAGGACTTTCGCTCCCCGGGGGAGGCGGGCTTCGTCGAGGACGCGGGCGCTGAGCGGACGGGCCTGTTTGCGTGCCTCGTCGAGGCTGCTGAAGTAGGCGTTGTTGCCGGCGAGGGGGCTGAGGACGACCACGAGGTTGCTCAGCAGGGAGAGCGCTACTGCCCCGGCGGCGAGTGTCGAGAAGAGTTGCGGAGCCGGACTGCCGGAGGTGGTGCGCCAACGCTCGAGAGCGTCGCGGACAGCGGACGCGCCGATTCCTCCGAGGACGGACAGGACGGGGAGCATCGGTACCCAGAAGCGGTCGATCCGGTGGGTTGCCCAGAGCCATGTGAAGAACTGCCATGCGGCGAAGGCCCACAGCCAGCGGGTGCGGTTCCATGCCAGCAGGGAGAGGGGGGCGAGGCCGAACACGAGGGAAGATTGCCAGTCACTGGTGACGGCGACGTCGCGCAGGTTCTTCCACAGGTCGGGGAGGATTTGTGCGGGATGTTCGAGGAGTTCTTTGGGAGGGCCGTGAGCGGCGGCCCAGCGGGCGTTGGTCTGGGCATCGAAGCTCTCTCCACCGAAGACCGAATAGAGCAGCGGATAGACGGGATTCCCGGTTTCGATGAGGTTTTTGAGGAGCCAGGGGCCGAAGGCCGACAGGACTCCGGCGGAGAAGAGTACCGCGGCAATGACTGTTTGCTTTGCCGGAGAGGCGGGCGATGTGTTGCGTCGGAAGGCGATGGCGAGGCAGGCGAGTCCTGCGGGGATAACGACTGTCAGCACGGCGGGGTATTTGCATGCGGCGGCACTGCCAGCCATGAGGCCGGCGAGAAGCAGGTGGGGGCGAGTGCGATGCAGCTGGTCAGAGGTGGCGACCAGCTGGAGGGCGAGTGCCGTGAGCAGCAGGTAGCAACTGAGGCCTCCTTCCGCGTAGGCGATGATCGAGATGCGGTAAGTCCAGGGGATTGTCAGCCAGATGAGGAGGGCCAGCCAGGCTGCCCATTCCCCAAAGAGGCGGCGAGCCAGGGCGAAGACGCCGGCGGCTGTGACGAGGGCGAAGGACATCAGCACGAGCTTGCCGGCGAGTGCACCGCGGGCCCAGTCGTCCCGGAGGACCATGCCCGAGAGGGAGAGCATCTCGGTGAGGAAGGGGAAGCTGGTGTAGACGTTGTGGGGCAGCATGGTGATGCGGCCCTGGAGGAAGTATTCCTTGGGGCCTTCGAGGTGGTACTCCTTCACGTCGAAGTCGGTTGGTGGGAGCATTGCGCCGAGAATCATGACGGCCACAAACGGAGCGCAGGTGGTGGCGACGAGAGTGGCCAGGCGGCGGGGACGATTGTTCGATCCGCGAGTCGGGGCGTCTGCGGGATCGGTGGAACGGGTCCGTGCGGACCGCCAGCGGAGCACCAGTTCGGCGATGAGAAATGCGGCGAGGAGGATTGCGAAGAGTCCCTGATGCAGCCAGCCACAGACTCCGGCAAGGAGAGTGACGAGGGACCACGCGGAGAGGCCGAGACCTCCAGCGAGGGGGACGGAGGTAGCACGATCGAGCCCGGAGGAGAGTCCGAGCGCGCGAAGAATCAGCCGACCGAGGGCGAACGAGCCGGCCCCAATCAGCAGGGCGACAGCGGTGAAGTCGATCCGTTCGGCCAGTGTCGAAAGGTCCCAGCCGGCGATTGCGTTGCCGACGATCGGGAGGAGTTCGAGGAGGACGTGCAGCCGCGGTGCCTGCACGTAATACATTGACGCGGTGAGGAAGAGTGCGGTGAACACAAGCAGCCACGCAATGGCGGCGGTTGCCTTCACCGACGACGTTTCGGAGAGGATGGCCGGCTGAGGGGGACGTGAGATCTCGTTTCGAGCCACTGCGGAGAGGTGCGTGTTGAGGGGGAGGCGTGACGGGAGTCGAGCAGGAAGCGGGAGCGGCTGCCGCGGAGATGACGCTGAGGATTGTTTCGAGACTGCTTTCGGTGGTGGCCGAGGCAACTGCCCTGCCCCGCTGACGGGCGGGTGTTTGAGTTGCGGACTCACGCATCGAGGATGCGCTCTATCGCTTCATGAGCATTTCGTCCAGACTGAGCAGGACGTTTCCGACGACGGTCCAGGCAGCCATTTCAGCGGGGTCGCTCCCTTCGGGAAGTGGTCCAAGCGGGTCGGTGGCGAGCGATGTGGCGGCTTGGGCATCTGCTGCGTAGCTCTTGCGCGTGGCTTCGAAGAGCGCGAGCAGGCGGGCGGTTTCTTCTTTGGCGGGGGGGCGGGAAACGCAGATTCGGAAGCCGTGTTCGATCTGTGCCGTCCGGTCACCGGAGTGAGCGGCCATCCGTCGTCCCAAGGCCTGTGAGGCCTCGACGTAGACGGGATCGTTGAGGGTGACAAAGGCCTGGAGGGGAGTGTTGGTCCGGTCGCGGCGGATCGTGCAGACCTCGCGGTTGGGTGCGTCGAAGGCCGACATGGAGGGATATGGGTTGGAGCGTCTCCAGGTGATGTAAATGGCACGGCGGTAGCGATCTTCGCCTTCACTGGTCTTCCAGTCGGTGGAGCTTCCGAATGCGGCGGAAAGCCCCATGGCAGGCTGGGGGGGGCGGACGGGTGGTCCGTACATTTTCGTTGAGAGGAGACCGGAGACGGCGAGCGCCTGATCGCGGACCATTTCGGCGGTGAGTCGGAAGCGAGGGCCCCGGGCGAGGAAGCGATTGTCGGGGTCGGCGGCGAATTCTTCCGGTGAGACCCGTGAGGACTGACGGTAGGCGGCGGAGAGGACCATCTGTCGGAGCAGACGTTTGACGTCCCAGCCATTCTCCATGAAGTCGACCGCGAGCCAGTCGAGCAGTTCGGGGTGGACGGGCAAGTCTCCCTGGGAGCCGAAGTCTTCGCTGGTGAGGACGATGCCGCGTCCGAAAATCTTCTCCCAGAGTCGGTTGACCATCACGCGGGCGGTGAGCGGGTTATCGCGGCTGACGAGCCAGCGGGCGAGCGTGAGGCGATTGAGGGGGGCGTCGCGGGGCGGCGATGGAAATGCAGAGGGGGTGGCCGGAGAAACAACCTTGTCGGTGGCGAGGTAGTTCCCGCGAAGCTGAATTCTGGTTTCGCGCTGCTGGTTGGCCGGGAGTTCGCGGAGGACAGGTACCGTGGTGTAGGGCTTGATGGAAGCGAGTTGCTGTTCAAGTCTGGCGACGCGTGCCCGCGAGTCGTCGAGAGGGGGGGCGATCGACAGATGGTAGTCGACGAGACGCTGCTGCTGGTCGGGAGAGCGGTCGTCTGTGGCGAGCTGAAGGATGGACATGACGTCGGCCGGGATGCCGGCCCGGTCGGCCGCGGCCTCGTCTTCGGTGACATGGAGGGCGAAGCGGCCGAGCGTGTGGCGCGCGTATTTCGACTGCTGTTCGATCCGCACGGTGAGCGTTGCGCCGGCGGGGATGTCGACCGGGTGTTCGGGGATCAGCGTCAAGTGGTGCGGTTGCCCGACACTGCCGGCAATGGCCCAGCCTTTGTCGTCGGCGGCCTTGTCGGTGAGAACGTCCTGCGGGTGGAATCCCTGTTGTGTGAAGTCGGCGAAGGCCAGTTTGAGAGGGAGGGTGCGGGCACCGCTCAGAGAGAATTCCCGATTGGGGTTGGGGGGATCGGTGACCATCTCTTCCCAGACGACGCTCCGGTTTTCGTCGAGGAGTGCGATACGGAAACCGGAGAGGCGGGTATGCAGTTTGTTGTCGGTCCGGTTCCAGAGACTGATGCGGTCGAGCGGATGACTGGTCTGCAGGTCGATGTCCCACCAGGGGTTGTCGGACTGAGCCGTATGGGTGGTGGACATGTCCGCGTAGTATTCCCCCCTGGTGTTGCCGTCGATGGCCAGTTTGGCCCCGCCCTCGTATGCGGTGCTGCTTTGTGTGGCGACGCCGCCGAGCGCGACGTTGGTGGAGCCGCTGAAGATCTGCACTTCGGCGAGGGAGAGGATTTTCTGTGGACCGGGGATTTCGATGCGGAGGTAGCGTCCGGTGAGGCGGGTCCCCTGTGGTGGTTCGACCGACGCGGCGACACGGGAGACGACAAAGTTTCCGCCGGCGTGGCCGGGGCCTTTGTTGGGGAGGTGATCGGCGGTGAGTGCGTGGAGGCGGAGGCCGGTCAGCCGGGCCGCACGGGGAAAATGAGCAGCGACGTCGACGGTTTCCTGCCGCGGATCACCACTGGTGGTGATGATGGCGGACTGTGGATCGACGGAGGCCGGATGCTGTGAGGATGTGCGGACAGCGGAGGGAACCAGCGGGGTCCACGCCAGAGGTGTCGAGACTTCGGCGGCCCAGGTGTCGAGGTCGGCAAGCAGTTCGGGGGTGGGTGTGGTGAGTGTCTTTCGCAGCTGGGCGAGTTCGGCTTCCCAGCGGGATTTCTGTTGGAGCTGTTCGTCGGTGAAGATCTCGATGAAGGGGCTTTCGTCGCGGCGATCGGCGTCGGCGGTGTTGTTGAAGAAGGCGAAGAAGCGGAAGTACTCCTCCTGGGTGATGGGGTCGTACTTGTGCGTATGACACTGGGCACAACTCATCGTGGTGGCCATCCAGACTTCCATCGTTGTGTTAGTGCGATCGACGATGGCCACGTTACGGAACTCTTCGTCGTCGGTTCCGCCTTCGTTGTTCGTGAGGGTGTTGCGGTGGAAGGCGGTGGCGATCAGCTGGTCTTCGGTCGGATTTTCGAGGAGGTCGCCGGCGATCTGCTCGATGGTGAACTGGTCGAAGGGCATGTTCCGGTTGAAGGCGCGGATGACCCAGTCGCGATATGCCCAGATGGTGCGGGGAGGGTCGTCGGCGTAGCCGGCCGAGTCGGCATAGCGGGCGAGGTCGAGCCACATGCGGGCCCAGTGCTCTCCGAACGCGTCGCTGGCGAGCAGTCTGTCGACCAGTTGCTCGTACGCATTGGGAGAGGAGTCGTTGAGGAAGGCGTCGACTTCTTCGGGTGTGGGGGAAAGTCCGGTGAGATCGAGGGTCACCCGGCGAATGAGTGCGTTGCGGTCGGCCTCTGCGGAGGGAGAGAGTCCCTCGGCGTGCATCCGCGCCTGCAGAAAGCGATCGATCTCGTTGCGGGACCAGTTGTCGTTCGTCGTGACCGGAGCCGGTTGCCGGACGGGAGCCTGGTACGCCCAGTGGGGGGCATAGGGTGCTCCCTGTGCGATCCAGCGTCGAAGGATGTCCTGCTGCTCGGGAGAGAGGGGACCGGCGACGTCGGCTGGTGGCATGCGGAGCGATTCGTCGTCGGAGGCGATTCGCTGGAGGAGCATGCTGCTGTCGGGATCGCCGGGGACGATCGCCTGCGAACCGTCGCCGAGGTCGGCGCGTGCTCCTTCGAGCGTATCGAGTCTCAGGCCGTCGATGCCGCCATGACGTTCTGCTTCGTCGGGGCCGTGACAGGCGAAACAGGAGTTCGAGAGGATCGGCTTCACATCTTTCGTGAAGTCGACATCGGCGATCGCGGTTGCCGCGATGACGAGCGAAGCGGCGAACGAGAGAAGACGGGTCATGCGAGGCACCGGGTTCGGCTGAGAACCAGCTGCGAAGCCGGCCGCCCGGAGAAGGCGGCCGGAACACGTCTTCAGGATACGGGAGCTATATCAGGAGTTGCGAATGGGTTGCCGGTTCGGGTGTGGCGGTTCCTCCCTAACCCGGCTGATTTGAAAGTTCGTGCCGACGGCCAATCCGGTTTGCCTGCGCCGCCGGAATGGTGTTGAGGGTGGTGTCCCGATGCCGATCGTCGGCTCTAATCAAGTTCGGGGGGAACGGCTCCGTAGCCCCAGGGATTGGCATTGAACTCGGGGGCGGGTCCGCGAGTGGGGACTTCTCCGGGCGTGAGCTTTCGGGCGAGTTCGACAGCAGCGTCGACCATCTGTGGACCCGCGGTGATATCGAGGTTGCTGTAGCAGGTGAGCCGTGTTTCGTAGCCACCTCCGCGCGGGCCGAAGGCCTCTTTGGTGGGGACATAGCCGACACAACCATTGGCGAGCGAGACGGGGAAGGTGTAGGGGAAGTCGCTTTGGCGTTTGATGTCGAGTCCGAGCTGGACGAAGGTTTCCGCGGGGTTGGTGAGGAACACGGCGGGCCCGATCTGCACGGCCTGGACCTCGACGTCGGCAACGGGTTCCTGTTCGAGATAGGCGGTGAGGAGGATGGTTTCCTTGGCGAATGTCCATTCGGTCGCCCCGACCTCTTCAGGACTTTGCCGGACCAGCTTCCAGGCGTTTTCCACCTTGGCGGGATTGGGGACGCGGCGCGGGATCTGCAGGATTTTCGAGCTGTATCCGATGGGCGAGAGCTGTCCCGGTTCTGTCTGGATGAGGACCTTGACGGCCTCTGCCCCGACGGTTCCGCCGACCATCCGGGACCACTGTGCCGGCTTCGGGTTGGCGTAGGGAGTGAGGTTATCGACCTGTGTGACATCGCCGGAGGTGCCGGCGAGGAACACGAGGATGACCTGGTCGCCGAAGACACCCCGCAGGACCTGTTCGACGAAATAGATGTAGTTGGCAGAGATCCCCACGGGCGAGACGGTTGCGTGGCAGGAGAAGTTCACGATGCAGCCGACCAATTGCCCTTCGTCGTCCCAGGCGCCGATGACCCCGCCTTCGGGGTCGACGGGTCCGGCGGGTTCGAGGGTGTCGGGGTGACCGGGTCGGGGGTGGGTGAACGTCAGACCATTCCGCATGA
>CAZUXX010000078.1:0-10100 GCA_964624215.1 uncultured Planctomycetaceae bacterium | reverse complement strand
CACCGAGAGTGAGAACGGCCTGCGGATTGTGAGACTGGAGAAAGGGGGACCGGCTGAACAGGCGGGACTCCGCGGCCCGAAAGTGGTGCGTCAAAGGCGTGGGCCGTTCGTCGTGGAGAAGATCGACCGCAGCGCTGCCGACGTGATCTCCATGATCGACGGGCAGCCTGTCAAAACGGCGTCAGAGTTCCACAGCGTTCTCGAGGGGCGCAAGCCGGGCGAGACGGTCCGGCTGACGATCATTCGCGACGGCCAGACATTCGAGGTTCCGGTCGTGCTGGGCTCCGACCAGTAGCTGCGGCGTTACAGTCGCTTCCCCCCGATTCGGCGAGTTGCCATGCTCTACCTGCTGCCGGGGATGGGAGTCGACTCGCGAATGTATCGCGGCGCCTGGCGTTCGCTTCCCGAAACGATGTTCCTGGACTGGCCGGTGTGTCCGGTCAAGACGCTTGCCGAACTGGCGAGCGCCGTCATTGATCAGGCAGGGATTGGTCCTGACGACGATGTCGGAGGGACTTCTCTGGGCGGGATGGTGGCGCAGGAGATTGCGCAACAGCTCGGCCAGAAGCGGGTGCTGATGATCAGCAGCGCCATCGTTCGACAGGAGATCAACGCGTTTTTGCGCAGTCTGTCGCCGCTGCTGCCGATCGCCCCGGTGGCACTGGCCAAACATGTGCTCAGGCTCGCCGGACGGCCAACCTCAGCGATGGTCGCCGACCTGCCCCCGGAGCAATTGCGGCAGATGTGCCGGGCGATTGTGAGCTGGCCTGGCTGCGCCGATCTCGATGTCCAGCGAGTCCGCATTCACGGAACCCGGGACTGGATGATCCGCTGTCCCGCGCAGGCCCATCGGATCGAGAAGGCGGGACACCTCGTGGCCATCACTCATGCTGAGGAATGCGTGCGGCTCGTCCGCAGGCACTGGTCTCAGCAGGAGCGGGATTGCACCCTTGCTCAGAGGCATGGTGACTGAGGGCCAAGCAAGTGAGTTGTTCTCGCGCCTGCAGGGGGCACGCTCAACGTGATGATTCCCTTGGACCCGATGCGCTCACTGCACGTGTTTCTGTCACCGGGAGCGGGGATCCGGCACTCAGCCAGGCTGCGGTTTCCGCCGGGCTTCGATGCACGATTCAGTTGAGGTGCTGCAGACCCGGGTCGCGCTGCAGCTCGAAGTAGCGTTCCCGATTGCGATGGTACGTTGACCAGGCCCAGGCGACGATCGATTCGCGACCGAACAGGGACGTCCGAATCGATTCGACATTGTCCCCGCAGACACGTGTCCGAAGCAGGCTGCGACGGAGCGTTCTGCAGAGAACTCGCCGCATGACAACCGGGCGCGCGTAGTCCAGCCAGATCACCACCCGCACACGCGGCAGCCTCAGGTCGTCGATGACCGCGTAGTTTCCGCAGGAGATCCAGACGCGATCGGCAAATCGTTTGCGAACCAGGTCGCGAAACTCCGCCTCAGGCCGTGGCTGCCAGTCTGGAAGCCAGTAGAGCGCGTCCAGCTCGATGTGCGGGACCTGCCAGCGGCACGCCAGTGTCCGGGCGAGTGTCGTTTTCCCGGATCCGGACGTTCCCACTACGGCCACGCGCAGCTGGTCGTCCACACACATCGTTGTTTCGTGGGGGAGGGTGGCGCACCGGCGGGATCAGGCCTTCAGCTTGCCACAGCGCTTGCAGCGGGTGCGTTTGCCCATCAGGGAACCGCACTTGCGGCAACGACGAGTCTTGATGGCAATCTTGGCCTTGGTGCGTGGACGGTAGATCATCGGGGTTACCTCGCGGGTCACCGGGGTCTTGAGAAGAGAGTGGGAACGCGGGAAGATATCCTCGAAAGTCTGCCCCCGCAATTCCGGGAGGTGCAACGTCACTGAGTTCCCCCGGTCGGTCCGGGAGAGAGAGTCGACTCCGGGACACTTCGCACCACGGCAGGCGAGGGACCGGGTGACGCGGACGTGCGACGCCCGTGGCCTCTCTCCGTCGCACCCCGACATGTCCCTTCCCGGCAGCGGCAGTGGGGCCCGCGAAAAACAATGTGCTGCCGGGGCCGAGGGGCCGACCGACCGGTCCTTCACCGTCTTGATACAAACCACAGGCGACACGTCGCCAGATTTCTCCCGGACGCTTCCATGCCCGTCACGGATGACCTGACTGCTGCCCAGACGAAGGCCGTTCTGCATCGGGACGGACCGCTGCTCGTGCTTGCAGGTCCCGGTTCAGGGAAGACCCGCGTCGTCACCCGCCGCATTGCCGCCTTGATCGAGCAAGGGGTTCCTCCCCAGCAGATCGTGGCGATCACATTCACCAACAAGGCAGCACGGGAGATGCAGGAGAGAGTTGCCGAGCTCCTGCAGGACGATCGCGTCTGGATCAGCACCTTCCACCGCTTCTGTGCACGGCTCCTGCGACGACACGCGCAATCTGTCGGTCTGGCGTCGAACTTCACAATTCTCGATCCGACCGATCAGAAGCAGGTCATGCGGAGGATTCTCTCCGACCTCGACTTCGATTCGGTGCACTTTCCGCCTGAGAAGGTTCTGTGGCGCATCTCGGCGGCGAAAAACGATCTGGTGACTCCCGAGCAGTATTCGGCCCGGTTCCAGGAGATTGTGGCCGATCACTGGCAGGCGGTCGTCGAGAAGGCCTATCCGGTCTACCAGCAGACGCTGCTGGCAGCCAACACGGTCGATTTCGATGACCTGCTCCTGCACGTCGCTGTTCTGCTGGAAGAACAGGAGGAATTGTGTCTCTCGCTCAGTGAACGGTTCCGCTACGTTCTGGTCGACGAATATCAGGATACGAACCGCGCCCAGTACCAGATTGCAGCCGGGCTGGCGTCGTCGCATGGCAACTTGTGCGTCACGGGGGATCCCGATCAGTCGATCTACGGCTGGCGGGGAGCGCGGATCGAGAACATCCTGCGATTCGAGCGGGACTTCCCGAACGCGACCGTTGTGCGACTGGAAGAAAACTTCCGGAGCACGTCGGCGATTCTCCGTTCGGCAGACCAGTTGATTGCCAATAACTCGCGCCGCAAATCGAAGAGGCTCTTTTCGCACCTGGGTGAGGGAGAACCGGTGCGCATCTGGCGGTATCCTTCGGCCGAGATCGAGGCGGAAGAGACAGCTCGCTGGATTACCCGCCTCGTCCAGTCCGGAGCTCGCCGCTACAGCGACTTCGCGATCTGCTACCGGATCAATTCGCTGTCGCGGCAAATGGAACTGGCGCTGGTGCGACACCGGATCCCGTTCCAGATCGCCTCGGGGTTCGCCTTCTACGACCGGGCCGAAGTCAAGGACCTTCTGGCGTATCTGAGACTGATCTCGAATCCCAGCGATCAGGCCGCTTTCTCCCGCGTCGTCAATACGCCGCTGCGCGGCTTGGGGAAGACGTCGCAGGATCGCCTGATCCGCTGGGCGAGTGAGCACGGGCTGGGCTTTCTGGAGGCGGCCGTGCGCGCCTCGGAGGTCCCCAGGCTTTCCCGGCGCGCCGCACTGGGATTTCGTCGCTTTGCGGAAATGATCGATCGCTTTTCTCTGGCCGATTCCGGTTCGGTCGCCGGACTTCTGGAGAAGGTCATTGCCGAGACGCGGCTGGCATCAGCATGGGTGGGGAGCCCGTCCGAAACAGACCAGCAGCGTCTGGCCAATATCGAAGAACTTGTCGCCATGGCCCGAACCTACGATGCCTATGCCGGCGACGAGAAGTCACTGGAGGGCTTTCTGGAACAGACGAGTCTCGTCAACGAAACCGATTCACTGGATCCCGCGGCTGGTCAGGTCACTCTGCTCACCCTGCACTCAGCGAAAGGACTCGAGTTCCCTTGTGTGCGGATCATCGGTGTCGAACAGGGACTGATTCCCCACGACCGGTCGATCGGAGGCGACGCCGATCCCCACGAACTGGAAGAGGAGCGTCGCCTGCTGTTCGTCGGGATGACCCGGGCGCAGGAGCTGTTGCACCTGTCGTTTGCCGATCGGCGGGCGCTGCACGGTCGAGAACGGCTGTCGATTCCGAGTCCCTTCCTGCGTGAGTTCGACGCCGAGCTGGTCGAAGTCGACGAACCGGTCGGCCATGAGCCGTCTCCCCTGCTTCCGCCGCCGCGTGAGCGACGCGAAACCCCGGCGACCCTCGGCGACCTCAAATCGCGGTTGAAGACCGGGGCCGACCTGCTCAACGGAACCCAATCGGCGGTCGAACTGCCGAACGGATTTGCAGTCGGTTCACAGGTACGCCATCCGCGTTATGGCGTCGGCAGCGTGATCGGCGTGTCGGGGTTCGGGTTGCGGCGGACGATCAGCGTGCGCTTTCAGGACGGACGGACACAGGACTTTGTCGCCGCTCACGCGCCTTTACAACCGCTCGGGTGACGCTCGGCCGTCGCGTTTTATGCCGGGGTGACGTCCGGCTGCTGTTCCCTCAGCCAGGCTCGGGCATCGTCGATTTCGGCGATCTTGAAGCACTTGAGTTCGGCCTTGCACAGCGGGTTGAACAGCTTGACGATGGTCGTGATCCACGCCTGGTCGGCGACGACTGCCGCATGGGAAATGTCGGAGAGGTGCTCGAATCCGAACTTGATGTCCTCCCAGAATTTCGACCAGGGGATCGGCGGTGTGTCGAGTGAATGAACGACCTCGAGCACCCGGATCTTGCCATGCCGCTCGATCGCCGATTTCAACCGGGCGAGGATGCTGTCGAACTCCTCGGCAGTGACGGAGCCGTCAATCGCCAGTTCGACGATGTTCGTACCGGGGAGCTCTTGATACGTCAGCATGGGAAGTTCCTCCTTCTCAATCCGATGGGGTGTGATCGTCACCGTCTTCCCGCATTGGAGTCCGACCGAACCGTTCGGTCCAGCCTTGTGAAGCGACAACATGTTCCTGGTGGGAGCCATCGTCTGTCGGAACCAGTGTGACGATCCGGGCGGCGAGTCCCTTCTGCATATCAATGCGCGGGATTCCGCGACGAGCCCCGAGCACGCTCAATGCCGACGCCCAGGCATCGGCCAGCATGCCCGAGGGGCCGACGACTGTCACGCTGTTGCGGGTGGTGAGTCCCATGCCCGTTGCCGGGTCGACGACGTGCGAATACCGGACGCCATCGATCTCGATGAACTGGTAGGCGTCGCCGGAAGTGGCAACGCCGCAGTCGTGGAGAGTCAATCCATTCTGGTCTGCACTGCTCTGTTTGGTCGGCGATTCAACGACGATGTTCCAGCCGCTTCGCCCGGGAGGCGGAGCGCCCAGAACCAGATCGCCCCCGGCGTTGATCATGGCTGAGGGGAAGCCGTGCTTACGAAGGACTGCAAGCGCCTCATCCGCAGCGTAACCCTTGGCGATGCCTCCCAGATCCAGCTGCATTCCGGGCCGTTGGAGCGTCACCGTCCGCGCGTCGGGATCGATGACGACAAATTCCCAGCCAATGGCATCGAGGGCTTCCTGCAGTTGCCGTTCGGCGGGCAACCGGCGCGTCCTGCGAGCCTCACGCCACAACCGGACGGCCGGGCCGACCGTAACGTCGAACGCTCCCTGTGAGGCGCGGGACACCTGCCCGGCCGCCATCAGGACCCGCAGCAGATCCTCACTGACCTCGACCGGCTTTCCCGGCTCGGAGCGACATAAGTGCATGAGTTCGCTGTCGTTTCGGTAATCGCTCAGTCGCGATTCAATGACGCCAATGCGCTCGAATGCCTCCCGGGCGGCAGCCTCGGCCGGCTCCGCCGCGGTACCGTACAGGGTGATCTCGAACACCGTCCCCATCCGGCGCTGACGCAAACTGTATCGCTCCCATTGGGGCTGCTCGGGATCGTCCGGTGTGAGCGAGCTACGCGCGAGGAGTTCGTGATTCTGCCCGCCGATCTGTCGCATCCGGTCGACGATCTTCTGCTTGAACTCGTCGATCACCTGGCGGTGTGCCGGTTCATCGGACGCATACAGGTTGTGGTGCTCCCGGGGATCGGCGCGGAGGTCGTACAGTTCTCCTCTGTCGGGATGGGCGAAGTCGAGCACGAGCTTCCATGCGGGCGTCCTCCACCCCCGCATGTCGACGGTCGCTCCGTGCCGCATGCTGTATTCGAGGTAGACCCCGTCGGGATGTACCGGGGCCTCGGAACGTCCCGTCAGGAGGTCGATCGCGTTCCTCCCGCGCAACGTGATGTCATCAGGAATCCCGATCCCGGCCGCACTCAGCATCGTGGGATACCAGTCGAGATTCGTGATGACCTGTTCCACACGGGTGTCAGGGGAGATGTGCCCCGGCCAGCGGATTGCCGTCGGGACGCGCAAGGCCTGGTCGAACAGGTTCGGCCGACGCTTCTGATCGATGTCCTGCCACTGCTGCGGAGGAAGCGGGTCGGTCATCCAGTGCGCATTCCCTTTAAACCAGAGCCCGTGATGACCATGGTGATAACCGTGGTCGCTCGTGAAGACCACAATGGTGTTGTCGGTCAGCCCCCACTCATCGAGGGCCCGCAGGACACGGCCGACATTGCGGTCGATGCTCGCAACCGCGGCGTAGTACTCGCGGGTCCACCGCTTGACCTGTTCTGTCTTCAGGTTGGGGAACCCCGGCTCCGGGAGTTCGGGATCGAGATCCTTGTAGGGAGCCCAGTCTTCCTCACGAACCGGCAGCCACGCCGAATGGGGCGCCCGGAAGTGCAGTGAGCACAGAAACGGCTTGTTCCGCCGGGACTCGATGAACTCCAGAGCGTGGTCGGTCAGGATGTCGCAGGTGTAGCCACTCTGTTTGACCGGTTTTCCTTCGATCTCAAGTCGCGCATCCTTGGGCGGGCAGCCGCCATCCCGGATGCCGACGAAGGTGTCGTATCCCATCCGGGTGGGGTGAAATCGATCGGCGGTCCCCAGATGCCATTTGCCGAACAGACCGGTGGCGTAGCCGTGTTTCTGAAACAGCGCGGCCCATGTCGTCATCCGGGGATCGAGACCGGTTTCTGGCTCTGTTCGCGGATTGATCCAGTCGAGGATTCCCAGCTCGCTGCCATAGCGGCTCGAGGCGAGCCCGGCCCGCGACGGACTGCATACCGGCGTGGTCACCAGGGCATTGGTCAGCACGGCCCCTTCGCGTGCAATCCGGTCCAGGTTCGGTGTGGCAAGCTGGCGGTTCCCGGCGAAGCCGGCAGCGGTGGGGGACTGATCGTCGGTGAGGATGAACACCACATTGGGAGCGGCCTGGCACGTTCGCCCCGTCAGGAGGAACATAGCGAGCAACGCTGTCAGGCACGCGAGTCTCGGGAGGGTCGGAATCATCATCGGCTCGATCAGTCGCTCGGGGATTCTGCAATCCGGGGACATGATGCCATCGTAGCGTTCCCGGGAGCATCTTTGTCCTGCGCCTCCGGTCCGAGGTCGTCCGAACATCGCCGGAACGATGCCGAACGAAAGCCTGCTCGACATCGGGGGGCCAGCGAAGTGACACGGCTTCCCGGCGTTTACGTGTCGACGAAATCCCGAACGATCGAGACGAGACTCGTGTCGTCGAATGTGGATTTCACGACGTAGGCATCCGCCCCGACCTCCAGACCCTGCCTCCGGTCCGACTCCTGTTCGCGGGCGGTCACAAGAATCACCGGCAGGCCGTACTCCGCTTTCACCCGCCGTGTGAGATCGATGCCATTGAGCCGCGGCATCTCGAAGTCGGTCACGACGACATCCACGGGATGCCTCCGCATCTGTTCGAGGGCATCGATTCCGTCGATGGCCGTGCGGACGTGGTAACCGGCCGAATGAAACAGGTTCTTGAGGATCGTGCGCGTTGTCGGAGAATCATCGACCACGAGGATGCGACCCCGCGGAGCTGCCGGAGTCTGGGTAGTGATTGCGGCTGGCTTCTGGCGGGCAAGATGCGCGACATCAAGAATGAGCTTCGCAGTCCCGTCGGCCTGGATTGCTCCCCCCAGCACGCCCGGACAGTCAGTCAACGGGTAGCCAAGTGGCTTGATTACCACGTCTCCCTCTTCGACCAGTTCGTCAACGGCCAGTGCCACACGCCGGTCCTCGGCTGCAACCAGAAGGTACTCGAGGACGCTGGACAGTTGCGCCGGGCGGAGATCCTCCAGCTGCAGCAGTTGCGTCAGATGCAGGACCGGAACAGCCTCGCTGCTCCCGGGCAGAAGCCAGCCCGCCTCGAAGCGCTCGAGTCTGTCGGTGGCAACCCGACCTGTCCGCACGACGTGGCTGCTGGGGATGCCGAAGAGATGTCCTCCCGCCCGCACCGTCACAATCCGACCGGTCGAGATGGAGACAGGAACGCGTAATCGAAGCGTCGTTCCTGCCGCGGAGGTCGAAGCGATTTCGACATCCCCGTGCAGTCGCCGCAAGACAGCCCGTACGACATCGAGACCGACTCCCCGCCCCGAGACCGTTCCAGTCGGGGCGGTGGTAAAGCCGGGCTCGAAGATCTGGTTGATGAGGTCCTCGTCGGTCGCGGATTCGAGATCGCTGGCGGTCATTGCTCCCGATTCGAGCAGCCGCCTGCGAATCCGCTGGAAGTCGAGTCCCCGCCCATCGTCAGAAAGCGTCAGTGTGGCATAGTCCCCGTGCAGCGACGCGGCCAGCGTGATGGTGCCTTCGGCCGGCTTGCCGGCGGCGGCCCGCTCCTCAGGAGATTCGATCGCATGGTCGACCGCGTTTCGCAGCAGATGCATCAGCGGTTCGCGGAGAGCGTCAAGAACCGACCGGTCGAGGAGGACGGCTGCCACATCCGTCCGGTATCGCACCTGTTTCCCCAGCGATTCGGCAAGGTCACGGACGACTCTGCGGAAGGTGTCCGCAAGGAGGCTCAGTGGAAGCAGTCGCGCTTCACGAATGTCGCTTTCGAGAGATTCGATGAGCAGTTGCTCGCGCAGGTCTGCTTTCCGCAACTCCCGCTCGAGCCGTCGAAAGTGGTCCAGCACACCCTCGATCGTCGTTCGGGCATCGGGAATCTGGTCTCGGATCGTCTGACGGATCCCGAGCAGTTGCTGCCGAAGGTGCCTGACGATCTCCAGAGATTCTTCACGGGAACGGCGAACAATGCGGATCTCGCCCGCGGTGCTGAGCATCCGGTCGAGCTTCTCTGCTGGCACACGTACGGTTGCTTCTGTTGCCGGAGCCCCGGTCGGTCTCGACTCCGGTTCTTCCGTTGCCTCTGCTGCGTTCGGCAGTCCGCCCGGTTGTTGCGATGCGGGAGCTGGCTCCGCGGCGACCGCGCGGGCCAGCCCGACGTTGGAAGCTCCTTCCGGACCTGCCAATTCCGCCCGCCAGTCGGCGAAGGCCTGCTTCACCGCATCGACCGCTCTCAAGGCGGCGGCAATCGATTCGCGACTGATGCCGTCGGGGTCGCGGCGGAACGGGTCCAGCTGGTCTTCGAGGATGCGCGCCACGGCTTCAAGAGTTTCAAGCCCCAGGGCGCGGGCATCTCCCTTCAGGCTGTGCGCATGGCGAAAGAGACTGTCGATCAGCGGTCGTGACGAATCGTCATGGGCAGACTGTTCGAGGTCGAGCAGACCTTCTTCCAGGCAGCGCAAATGCTCCGCCGCTTCATCCTGGAAGATGTTGAAGATGTCGTCGAACATTCTCTGCGACTCATCCTCCGGTCGCGGACTCACTGGCACACATTCCCGGTCCCGGGGAACCGTTTCGGTTGCGGACGAAAATCGCTTCTACGTCCTGAATGTCGACGCCGTTTCGTGGAGCGATTGCAACCGGTTGTCGATCGCCGCAATCGCCTTTTGAGCCTGATCCGCAGCCACCACCGACTGCCGCGAGGCGCCGTCAATCTCGGAAAGGCTCGCGACGAGGGCGGTGATTCCCTGCTCCTGCTGCCGGGCCCCGGAATTGATTTGAGTCATGGCGGTCCGCGTCTGCTCCATTGCCTGGGCAATCTCGTCAAACGAGTCGGCGAGTTGCCGGATGAGGGAGGTCGCATCGTCGGAAATGCGGCCACCTTCCTCAATTCTTCCGACGACGTCCCGCATGGCTCGCTGCGTTTCGGAAATCAGGGTTTCGATCCGGGCGGCCGACTCCTTGCTCTGATTCGCCAGCTCGCGAACCTGCGTCGCGACGACGGCAAATCCACGGCCCTGTTCACCGGCACGGACC
>CAZUXX010000077.1:0-10263 GCA_964624215.1 uncultured Planctomycetaceae bacterium | reverse complement strand
CGATTGTGATCGTGCCACAATTCGGACGGAGCGAGCTGACGCTGCGATGTCTTGCGTCGTTGCGGCGGCAGCATCCGTCGCTGCCGATCGTGGTGATCGACGATGGAAGTCCGCTTGCTGACGTTCGGGCAGTGCAGCGTGCGGAGGCACCGGGAGTCACGGTGATTCGTCAGTCTCATCAGGGAACGACGGCGGCGTGGAACAGGGCCCTGCGGGCGACCATGAGCCGTTGGCTCGTCTTCTTGAACAATGACGTCGACGTGGGCCGTCCTGTTGCTGCTGAGCTGATCGGTCCCCTCGTGCGGGGTGAGGCTGACATGGTCGGGAGTGAGTGGCGGGTCGAAGGTCACGTTCCGCGGAGGCTTCGCAGCGGACTTCGCACTGACTGCTTTCTTTCGGGATGGTGCTTTGCGATTGCGCGCCAACGTCTGCTCGATCTGGGCGGGTTCGATGACCGGCTGATGCTTTACTTTTCGGACACTGACCTGCAACTGCGGTTGATTCGGGAGGCAGGCGGTGATCGCCGCATCACTGTTGCGCTGCCAGGTCTCAGGCACACCGGCTGCGGCACGACCCGGTCGCTTCAGGATCAGAGGTTGCAGTGGCAGCGAGATCGCTGCCGCTTTCTCCGGAAGTGGGCGGAGACCGGCGAAGAGGCGATCGATACCGGAGTCGCCGGTCCGGAGGTCGTTTGAAACAGGAAGGCTGTTGATGCGGCTGCTGCAGGTGTGCAATGTGGGGGACATTTGCGGGGGCACTGCCGCGTGTGCCTGGACGCTGACGCAGGCTTCGCCGATGTTTCGGCATTGGGTTCTGCTGCGGACGACTCCCACGGCGCAGACACGTGCGGCCTTCGGAGAGTGCGAGCTTCTCTCGGGGATTTCGGTGCCGGAAGCGATTGATCGATCCTCTGCCGAAATTGTGATCCTCCATAACCTGTCGCGGACTCACCTCGTGCAACTGCCCCGGAAGGCACTGACGGTGCAGTACGTCCACTCGGTGATTGATCCAGCCCCGGCCGATCTGACACTTGCCTGTTCCCAATGGCTGGTGCGGAAGCTTGCCGGGCGGGGTGTGTCGGAGGTTCAGTATCAGCCGGTCCCGCGACCGCCGCAGGCGGAGGAGAATCGCTGTCGTGCATTGCGAACGGGACTGGTGATCGGCCGTCTGTGCACGCCGCATGTGCGCAAGTGGCCAGAGTCACTGCTGCCGTTCTACCGCCGGTTGGCCCGCAGCTTCCCGGAGGTGCAATTCGAGTTTGTCGGCTGTCCCGCGGGGCTTCGCAGCCCGCTGCAGGCGGCCTGTCAGGGAGGGGCAAGGTTCATCGACGCCGGTTGGCAGGCCCGCAGTCGACTGTCGAGCTGGGATGCGATGCTTTACCACCATCCGGGACTGACCGAATCCTTCGGACGTGTCGCGGCTGAAGCGATGCGGGGTGGCTGCATTCCGATCGTCGATGCCCGCGGCGGCTTCGTGGAACAGATGACGCTCCGAACGGGTTTTCTCTGTCATATGGCAGAGGAGTTTGAGTGTGCCGTCCGAACCCTGCAGGATCCGGCCGTACGGTTCGGGATGTCCCGCGCGGCGGTTGCTCATGCTGACGAGCGATTCTCGCCTGCCCGCTTTGCGAACGACTTTCTGAGACGGCTGCGGGCTGTCTGACAGGCCGGTCCTGTCCGTTGCTGGAGACTGCGCGAGCGGGCGAGCGTGTCCCGGATCTGCGAGAGGGACATCAGCGAGCAAGGGCGCCGACTGTTTGCGAGTGGCGACGCAGGCGACGCCGGGTGTCTGCGGGATCGGGCCAGTTGGTCGACAGTCCGAGCAGGTTGGCCGAGAACTCTCCGCGGTGAAGTCGCCGGATGTGTTCCATGAGCAGGCGATCGGCGTCGGGCAGTTCGCGGGCCAGTCGTTGTGACAGGGGAACGGGCGTTTCGCCGTAGCGGATCTGCATCAGGTAGTTGGAGATCATCTCGCGGCCGTTCGGTGCCTGGTGCAGGAGGAAGTGCACCCAGGCCCACGCTTCGTGGTAGTCGGCCCGGTGCATCTCATGAACATCCTGGAGTTGTTCGAGTCGGCGGAGGTCCGGCCGCCAGCCGTTGAGGATTGCGGTGCTGAGCGGTTCGACATGTTCACCGTTGATGTTCCCGGGCGTTTGCCCGCCGACCTCGAAGTATTCGGCGATCCCCTCGTCGAGCCACAACGGAACATGCCCGACGGCAGAGTACATCAGTCCGTGCGTGTATTCGTGACGCAAGTCGACCATCAGCTGGTCGTTGGTGTGGGCGTACACAGCCAGCTCGGCGGGCGTTCCGATGAAGAACGCGCGTCGTGCCGGCAGGTGAGGGTGCGTCTCCTGCATGAAGTTCCCGTACCGTTCCCGGCTGGAGAACAGATAGACGGTGACATCACGTTCGCCCGGTGCCAGCTGGAACGTGTCGAGGACCTGCCGGCGTACCAGCCGCAGCTCGGCGAGAGTTTCTGCTTGCGAGGGGAGTTTTTCGTCGCAGATGAGAACGAGCTGATCGGACCGGACGGCATGAGCCGAGGGGAGTCCCCGCACCTGCACCTGGTTGGCTCCGCGGCAACCGGACAAGGTGTGGCAAACGAGGACGCCGATCATCACCGCGGTGCGGAGGATTGATGGGGTCAACGGAAGCGGGGAACGATTGCCCGTCATGTGCAGCGGATCAACAGGAACGATCCTGTGCAGGAGATCGGTGGTGGAGTCTCAACGACCAACAGCGTGCCCTGCTGCAGGAGGTCGCCGTGAGCGGCCGTTCCACGCTTCCTGGACGGGATCTGAGTCGGCACAGGGTATGCCAGACGTCAGAATGCGGGAATGTCAGATTGATCCCGACGGATGCAGTGCCTTCTGCGACACGTTGATGCGAGGTGAAGGCTCGAGTGGCGGCGTGGGACTCAGTGAGCGAAGAGTCGCCACAGCCGGGAGGCGAGCACCAGTGCCACGCAGACGGTGGCCCCGCAGTTGGCGATGAGAGTGGCGGCGGCCGACAGGCGGACGGCGGGCAGACCGGACACGGGTTCGGTGCCGGACGCAGCGGCCAGTTCGCGTACGGAGGCGTGGAGGAGTTCGACGACGAGTGTCCCGAACAGACAACCCATTACGAGAGCCCACTCGACGACCGTCAGTCGCACGACCAGTGCCATCAGGCAGACAGCGATCGCGATGAACAGGCGCGAGTAGATGGTGCTGTCGCCGCGGAGGAAGAGCTTCAGTCCCCCTTCTGCTTCGACGAGCCTCTGTCGCCACGCGGCCCGCCTCGGCCGCGGAGTGATGTCCGGAGCATCGAGGGTGGGCCCGGGGGCATGCGACTGGGGGATATCGGCCATCACTGTGGTACTCCCAGCAGCGAACTCAGTTGAGTCGATCCTGATCCGTAATTGCCGAATTTGGGTTCCACGGAGACTCCGACCCCGAAGTTGTCGCGGCTGCGATCGTAGCCGGCTCCGAAGTGGAAGAGCATGTACTCTCCGATGCGCGTGACCGTTGCCGACTGGCCGCGGTCGATTCCTTCCGCCACATCAAACGAGGAACCGAAGGTCCAGACCCATTTCTCGCTGGGGTGGTAGGACAGGCTGCCAACGAGCAGGCGGCTGTCGACCGGTCCTGCCCGAATTTCGCGGTATCCGAAGTAGATGCTGCCGCGGCTGCTGCGTTGTGAGAGGACCCCGACGTTCCACACCTGTTGCCCGGGGTCGAACACGTCGAAGATGGTGTTTGCCAGGAACCGGGTGCGAGAGCTGACATTCCACGCGTAGCGGGCGGAGATGAGTCCGAACGTCTCTCCGAAGTTCTGTGCGTCGTCGGGGAAGACGCTGGTTTCGAGGTCGAGGGTCATCCAGTCGACGATGCGGGGTGCCTGGGGGGGGCCGGTGCGGGTTTGCCAGCGGTGCCGCCAGCCCAGGCGAACGACGTGCAGGTCGTCGACCAGTTCATGATAGGGGGCGGTGACGTATCGCCCGGCTCCGCTGCGGACCGCGTAGTAGCGCGGGTCGAACTCAGTCGGGAGGACCCCGCCGAATTCGAGCAGCATGAACCGTTCGCGAAACCGCTCCTGGGCGTCTTCGTCAAACTCATTGTACTGGGCGAGCCTGTTGAGGGACTCTGTCGCCTCCGAGTAGGAGTAGTCGACATCGAAGACCATTTTGTGGGCCAGTCCGTTCAACCCGAGGATGGGGTTGTACACTCCGGGCATGTAGCGGGAGAACATGATCGACGCCCGCACTCCGGCGCTGCCGTACAGGCGTGAGACATCGTCACCGAAGCGGTCCTGATTCCAGTGCGCTGCCTCGCCCAGCACGTAGGGGACGACGTTGACGGGGCCGACCGCCATGGGGAGGTCAATTTCGTGTCGCGTCATGGCGACGACGCCTTCACTGGGGGTGTAGTACGGCAGCGGGGTGAAGATATCGGTTGCCGGATTGAACGGAGCCTCGGCAGGATGCACGCGTCCGTAGCCGACGCTGGAGCGGGTGCTCCACAAGAGAGGGGTGCCGGGGATGTTTTCCGAGAGCATTGTCAGGTCGACCCGCGGCAACCAGTCGGTCGTGTTCTCAAAGTCCTGCAGGTGTGTGCGGAACAGCAGGGACGCGGTCAGGTTGTCTTGCTGGTGCCGCAGGTTGATCACATTCTCGTAGTCCTTTCCGGTGTCCCACTCGGGCTCCCAGTACTGTTCGAGGACGTTGCGGTCGGAGAGGTACCCGATCTCGTTGATCCAGGTGGTGCCGAAGGGGAAGTCCAGGCGGTTTCGCCAGAGTGCCCGTCCTCGGTTGGAGCTTTCGAGCGGCAGGTGGTTGCGTCCCTGTCCGAGTCTGTCCTCGCCGTCGTCGTGGATGTAGTAGATGTTGCCTTCGCTGCGGGCGCGGGCTGTCGTTCCGAACAGGTGGACGAAGCCGTCGTACTTTCCGCCGGTTCCGACAGCAGGGCCGCGCTTGGAGAAGTAATCGAGTTGCAGGTCCCAGTCGGCCTCGTCGGGGAGTCCCACTCCGAAGAGGGCTTCGGCATCGAGCACGGTCTTGACCGTGGCTCCGAAGGTGCGGTCGTAGCCACCGGTTACACGGCGGACCGGAATGTCGGGGATTTCAGCGGGGCTGCTGAGGTAAGGGACGGAGGCAACGGGCACGTTCTCCAGAAAGAGTCTGTTGTTCAGGCTGGTGACCCAGAGGGTGCCACCGGTGGTCAGGCCGGTGAGCGGATCGACGGCCGTGCGGCCCGGCAGGTGGCGTCGATCGAGGAAGATGTCGCTGGCTTCGATGCGGTAGCCGGGGATCCCCATTTCGCTGGTGGTGATCCAGGCGTCGCTGGCGTGAAAGCGGTCTTTGGAGTCCTGGCGGATTTGCCGTGCCCGGAGTCGCACGGTGGTTTCGACCTCGGGCAGGTACGTCTGGAGTTCTCCGTTCCACAGCAGGCCCCGCTGCTCTGTCAGGTCGTAATAGGCATGGCTGGCCCGAAAGACGCTCAGCCCCTGCCGGACGACGATGTCCCCTTCCAGATACACCTCGAACGGACTTTGGCCTTCGATATCGAAGTCTTTGCTGAACTCGTTGAGCCGGTCGGCGTCGGTCCAGATGACTGCCCGGTCGGCCGCCAGATCGATCGTTGTGAGGATGACCTGCCCGCCGGACTCGACCGGGACGCCATCGACAACGATCCTGACGCCGCCGGTGATCGTGGTGGTGTATTCGCGTGGCAGGGTGTCATCCGGCGGTGGAGTGACGAGAGAGATCCCCTGCCCTGCATACCGGGGGAAGATCGACACGTGCCGGGTGGCGGGGATGGGGACGGGCATGCCACCGGGCGCCGGTATCGGGATTCCACCTTGTGGAACGGGCTGGATACCCTGGACGCCGGGCAATTGAGGTCCCTGTTGCGGCGCGGTGTACTGGGCACGCCGGATGGGGCCGCGATGTGCCGCCAGTGACTTGCTGGCTCGTTCGTACACGGGATCGGCGGGAGCCGCTTCCGCCCGGGAAAGATGCCTGGCGACGACACGAAGCTGGTCGGTTTCGAGATCGAGGACGCTTGCCGGAAGGTACTGACGACGGCTGGGTTCGACCGATTCGACGTCTCCTTCCAGGTAGATGGCGACCTGGACGCGATTGCCGGATGCATCGAGGGGAGTGCGCCAGAGCACCAGTTGCCGAGAGAGGAGTCGGGTTTCTCCCTGCCGCACTTCGCAATTCCCCCGCATGAGCAGGATTTCGGTTCCGTCCTCCTGCCACTGCAGGGCGAACTGCCCGGCGACCTGCAAAGACCCGTCGTCGATGATGGGCTGCGGGGGCGGGTCAGAGGGGAGGGAGCCAGCGGGCACGGGGCCGGGAAGTGTGGGCGCATGCTGAGCCTGCACTCGACACGTGGTCATCCACAAGGAAAAGACCAGCAGTCGAACGACGAACCGGCGCACTGTCCCTGGCGCCTGTGGCAAGACGTCGAATCCGGCTGTATTGGAGGGCAGGAGCAGAGCGGGACGGGAGTCCGTTCAGCCGTCACCACACGACCCGGGCGGGCCGCGTCACTCCTGATTGGGGGATGTTAAGACTTTGACGGAAAGGGGCCGGAGTATACGGCCGCTTGAGAAAAAGAGTCAAGAAGCGTCTCGGTGGGCAGAAGTTGTCGAATTCGCGGCAAAATCTGCTGCTTTCTCAGTGAGTTTGCCCTTGAGAGCCGGGTGTCGATGCCTGGGATCCCGGTCCGGGTTGGAACTCGACTGTCTCAGGTTTGTACACTGTGAGTCTCTCTGGTCGCAGCCCACAGCGAGTCCGCGCAGTTCATCGCAGGGCATTTCATGCGTCGGGTCGGACGGTCTGTTCCCCATTCCTCGCGAGCGATCGCTGCGATCGTTCCGGCCGAGCGTGTCCTGTTTCGCAAGTCCGCGCGTCATGCCGAGGAGACGATCGCATCGTGGACGATGTCGCTCATCGTGCATGTCGTGATCGTGCTGATGCTGTCGTTGAAGATCCCGCAGGCAGTTGAGCCCGGTCGCCCGGTGATCTACACGATGCTGACGCAGTCGCCGGGGCTGGTGCTTCCGGAGGATGACCTGGACGGTCTCAACGTGCAGATTGATCGACCACCGGAGCGGGAGAACCGCCTCCTTGTGACGCCGACGATCAGGACCAGTCCCGACCGCGCCACGGAGGAGATGCGTGATCTGTCGTCCCCGGACCCGGGTGAGGCACAGGCGAGCCGTCCGGGGAAGGTTGTCGAGGTGCGCTATCCCGACGTGCCGGCGAATGCGGTGAAGTCGGGGAGTTTCACGGCGTGGTGGATTCCCGAGGCGCAACGATACGGCGAAGTTGTCGAGCCGGGCCAACTCCCCCGGGCACGGCAGGACTATCAGATCCGCATCCGGATCGAAGTCCCCGAGGGGCGAACGTCGCTTCACGTGAGTGATCTCTCGGGCGAGATTGTCGGAACGGACGGCTACCGACAACTGATCCCGGAGCGGGCCTGGGCCGAGATCGACGGCAAGCTCAGGCTGTTGCGACCTGCAGACAGGCTGCCGGTGCGGAATGGCTATGTCGAGATCGTGATCAAAGTGGGTGGGGCCGGGAAAGCGGGGGTGCGGGATCTGATCAGCATTCAGAGTAAACTGCTCGATGAATCGCAGATTCTGACGCTCGAGTTTCAGCCGGCATCAGGCTGACCGGGTCGGGTTGGCGGTGACACGGATCACAGCAGATGCGACACTCTGCAGCCCGGTGAATGCTGTGCATACAGGGGCGGACCTTTTGGAAAGCCGGTCACCTCGGGCATCGTCAGCGAGGGAAGCTCGCCGGCTTCGACCTGAGCCGGCGAGTGCGTTACAAACGGCGGGAGACCACGGAGAAAAAGTCAGTGCCGCCCCGATACGTTGTCAAACCTTCGGAGTCGATTGTGTTTGGTTTGGTGGTTTGGGTGCTGCTGCGTTTGTGTGCGATCGCGACTCCTCGAGAAGCGGGCGACTTTTTTGACGAGTTCACGCCCGGGCTGCTCGGTGAGTACTACGACGGAACGCGTACGTTCTCCCGCGTTGATCGCGAGCTGTCGTTCGACTGGAACGGCAGTCCGGCCCTGGAGGGACTTGACCCCGAGACGCTGACCGTGACGTGGCGGGGTCAGATGCTGGTCAAAGAGGACACGCTGACACAGGTGCACCTGTACGGCCGCGGCAAGGTCACCGTCGCGATTGACGGCCTGCCGATGCTCCGTGTGACTCAGGACGAAGTTGGCTGGGTGCATGGCGAGTCGATCGAACTGCCGTTCGGCTTTCTGCCGATCGAGATCCGGTATGAGGCGGTCGACGGGCCGGCGGTGATGAAACTGTTCTGGTCGTCACAGGCGTTTGAACTGGAGCCGATCCCTTATCACCGGCTGTTTCATCAGGTCGACAGTCGGCGTGCCCAACTCGTGGAGCAGGGGCGGGTTCTGTTTGATGACTATCGCTGCAATCGCTGCCACGTCGGAGCGACGGCGTCGGCGAGTCCTCCCGGTCCGTCGTTGACCACGCTGATGGAGGGGCTGGATCCGGACTGGCTGGTGAAGAAACTGCGTCATGAGCATCCGGAAGTGGAGACATCACGGATGCCGACGTTCGATTTCTCGGAGGACGATGCCCGTGCGATTGCCGCCTGGCTGGCCAAGGCGTCGAAGCCGGTCAAGCTCGACACGGCGCGACCGGTGAAGCGGAAGGGGAAGCAGGTTCCTCCCGATGGCCGCGCGGTCGTGCACTCGGTTGGTTGTCTTGCCTGCCACCGCATTGGCGAGCTTGGGACTCATGGGCCTCATGGCGGTGGGGATCTGTCAACGATCGGACAGAAGCGGTCGGCTGACTGGTTGTATACGTGGCTGACCGAGCCGGCGCGGGTTAATCCGGACCATCGGATGCCCCACTTCCAGCTGACGTCGGACGAACGGCATCAATCGGCACTGTGGCTGTCGACACTGGGTAAGAGCGAAGAGTCGAAGCGCGGTTCGATCGAGCAGACGGATGATCTCGTCGCCCGGGGTGCGGAACTCGTCAAAGCCGCGCGATGTGCGAACTGCCACCGCGTCGACGGGCTGGAACCGGTCACCGGTCTGACATCGCTGTCTGACCCGGTGGAGGACTGGTCCCGCAGTTGTCTGGCGGAATCCGCAGATTGGGAAACGCTGCGTCCGGCCTATCCCCAGGCAGAACGCGAGGCGTTGCGGGCCTATGTGGAAGAACGTGTGATCGGTCGTGCCTCGGGGGTGAGCGAACTTGCCGAATCCGACCTGGGGGCGCTGGTCCTCGAGCGGCGGAACTGTCTGGCCTGCCATGAGCGGAACGGGGCCGCGGGGCTTGTCGAGACGGCCGGGCGCGTGGCGAACGTGATTGAGTCGCTTCGGGGTCAGAGTCAGGGACTGATTCCCCCGAATCTGACAGCCGTGGGGGACAAGCTGCGCGACAAGGCGATCGCCGAAGCGGTTCAGGGAGGTGTGAAGCCACGGCGGATGCCCTGGCTGAAGGTGCAAATGCCGCGGTTTGATCATGATGAGGAATCGCTGCGGGCACTGACGGCGCACCTGATTACGCGGGACCGCATTCCTGCGGATTCGGACGCAACGGAGGATTCGCCGGGGGAATCGGAAGCATCAGCGGAGGTTCTGCTGGCGGGGCGTCAACTCGTGGGAGTCGGCGGGTTCAGTTGCATTGCGTGCCATCAGGTCGGTGAGTACCAGCCGCGAAACGTCGCTTTGGGGACGCGAGGCTCTGATCTGAAGGGGATTGGTGACCGGGTTCGCGAGGAGTTCTTCGTTCGGTGGACCCGCTCACCGCTGCGGATCATTCCCGGGATGGAGATGCCTTCGTATGAGAAGCCGGCGCTCAATATTCTCGACGAGGATGTTCGGGCTCAGCTGGCCGCGGTCTGGGATGCGTTGAACGATCCGCGGTTCGAGGCCCCGACGAATCCGTCCCAGGTGGAACAGCTGATCACGGTGACTCCGCCCGGGCCTCCCGCGATCGCGCGTGATGTGTTCACGGTGTCGAAAGAAAACGGTGGCGGGTATGTCGCGCGTGCTTTTGCCGTCGGGTTTTCCAACGGGCACAGCCTGCTGTTCGATGTCGATCGCCTGGCGGTGCGCGACTGGACCTATGGCGACTTTGCACGTCAACGGACGGAGGGGAAGAGCTGGTACTGGGATCTGGCCGGTGCGCCTCTTGTCTCGGGATTGACCGGCAAGAGCGAACTGGTCCTGCAGCGGGGCGAGCAGTGGTTCCCGCTGGTCAGGGAGGATGA
>CAZUXX010000076.1:0-10298 GCA_964624215.1 uncultured Planctomycetaceae bacterium | reverse complement strand
GGGCAAGTTCGTCGGTTATTCCGATTTGAAGACGTACGCCCGGAAGCTGGCTGAAACGCAGGAGTTGCACCAGCGGGTGACGACGACGTCGGGCGTGACCCGCTAATCGGGGATGGTGTGATGGCGCGGCCAGTACCGCGGTGCGACCCGCGGCTGGCGGTGCTAGTTCCTTCCCTGCGTACTTTGCAGGTCGCGGATTTCCTTCAGGAAGGTGGTGACCCGTTCTTCCGGAAGGTACTTTTCGGCGGTTTCGCGGACCTGCTGACACAGGCGGGTGATACGGATCTGCTGAACGCGGTCCCCTTCCGCACGGGCCTTGCTGACCAGCTCGATCTGGTCGATGCGAGCCTTGAAGTCAGCTGCCCGCGGGAGGGCCTGGACCTGCTTGACGACCTCGTCGATTTCCTGCCAGCGGCCGGCTTTGGAGAGTCCGAATGCCCGTGAGATGAGGACCTCGCGGCGGGCAACGGTCTCGATCAGTTCTGCCTCCATAAGCGACATTTCTCCTTCGACAGCCAAACGGGGCGAGTCGTCAGGAACGTCCAGCATTGTCGAGGGCACATCCCCCGGGATGAACGGCACGACGGCCAGGACGCTTTTGCCGCTGTGGACGTAGACGTAGCGCAGAGGCTGTTGCCGATCGGCCTCGACATGGATGACGCCGTTGCGGTCCGTGAGGTGCACTTCCCGGTCTTCGACCGGATCGTCGTCGGTCGGATGGCGATCCATCACATCGACTCTCAGACCGACGAGCGGGTTGTCCGGCTGGGCACGGGGGTGGATCGTCAGGGCCGTCCGGTCGAATTTGGGTTTGACGGCGATCGCCATCAGTTCGACGCGGCGACGCGTTCCGGCCAGTGGTGAAGGGAAGGCTGAATCGAGAGTGCAGATCATCAGCCCGCGGTTGATCTCCTGCACTTTCAGGTAGGTCCAGGGCAAGTGCTGGAGTTGGCGCAGTTCCCGTTTGCGGTCGAGGTAACGGTAGTAGGGGCGGAAATACGCTCCTTCGAATACCGGGCTGGCATGCCCATCGGGGGGGATCAGTTCTCCTCCCCGAATTCGCAGTTCGACGGTCTTGCCGTCTTCGAAGACCTGTTCGATCTCGGCGATCGGTCGAAAGTGGGTGAGGATTTCGGCGTACAGGCGATCTGGCAGCAGGCGGGAATCGCAGGTCGTGGCGGTGGTTGCCGAGGTGGCGGTGTGGGAATTCCGGTCCCATTCGCGGACAGCCAGGGTGAACTCCGGCCCCTGCCTTTGCAGCGTGACGAGAAAGGCCTTGTGGTAGTCGGTTGCCAGGAGCCGCTCGTTGAGTGCCTCGGCAGAGCGTTCGCGGAGTGAGGCTGCGGTTGCCGGCTGCAGCCAGTTCATTTCTCCCAGATCTGCCTGCCAGAGGTCTCCGATTCGCGTGTGAATGCGACTGGAGAGTTCATCGAGAAGCCAACTGCGAAATGCGGCATCGAGCGTGGGGTCGCTGTGGACGGCTACTGCGATCAGGACGCGGTACGGCTTGAGGTCGATCGTCTCGGGGGGACGGTAGGCGGGAGGTGAGCTGTCGCCAGTGGCTGGGGACGCCGATTCTCCGGATGGCTGCGCGCTGGCTGCGGGGGTCTGAGGTGAATCGGCCTCGGTAGCGGGGCCCTCCTGTGCCGGTGCCGGGCCAGGGGCCATCGCCAGCGTACCGAGGGCGATGGCCGGAATCAGGAACGCAAGGCAGGCGCAGCGGACGATCATGAATCTGATTCGGGTTCGACGTCGATTGGCAGTCCGACTTCCTGCAGGGAGGCTTCGCGAATCCAGCTGTCGACGTTGTCGTAGCAATGAACCGGCCGCAGCGGAAACCCGCGCAGGTTCTTGCGGTAGAAGGAATACTGGTCGACTTCCCAGAGCGGGAGAATGGTGGCTTCGAGGCACATCAGGCGATGGAGTTCCTCGGCCCGCTGCTGTGCCCGGAGCAGATCGGAGGCACGATCGAGTGCCACGATTTTCTGCTTCAACCAGTCGGGGATGTGCTGCAGCCGATCGATCTCTGCGGAGTTCTGCAGCGTGAGGAAGGGCCACAACTGCACGATGGGTTCGGTCATCTGCACGCGGCGATAGATGATGTCCCAGCGGTCTTCGGCGTAGGCGGTCAGGTCGTCGTCGGGGATGATTTCGACCTTGATGTTCAGCCGTGCCCAGTCGCGGACGATCTGCTCGGCTGCCTGGCGGGGGAGGGGTTCGGGAGGTACGAACATGCGGAAGACGGGGAGTTCGCCTTCGATGATCTTGTGGGCAGCAAGCTGCTTCGTCGCGGCGAACACGAGAGCGAGTCCCGCGTAGGGATCGAATGGACGGGGAGTGATCCCGAGTGCATACGTATTGCTGTTGCTGGGGAAGGGTCCCGGCACGACCCGCCCCTGCTCCCCGTTTTCCTGGCGGAGAAAGACATCATCGAGAATCTGACGACGGTTCACTCCATACAGCAAGCCGCGGCGAAGTTCTTTCGACTTCAGAATTTTGCTGTTGGGGTTGAACTGCAGCACATGGGTCTCGGGGATGGCGTGCTTTTGAATGAAGAAGTCGCGGACAAAGTTTTCGTCGCTTTGGACCCGGCGGACAATCCACAGCGGCGGTGTCGGGAGGATCGTGCATTCTCCCTGCATCAGGCCGTACAGGGCGGCCTCGTGATTCTCGTAAAGAATCTCGTGGATCTCCGCGACGTGGTATTGTCGAAGCCGCTCCGGTTCGGGAAAGACGCGTCGATACACGGCGTGGCGACCGGTTCGTTCGATCAGCTGGAAGGCGCCTTCGGGAAGGGGACTGGGTTCGTCCACCGTAACCGAGACCTGCCCTGCGACGCTGGCGGAAGGCCCGGTTGCCCCGTCGCCGGTCTCTGTCGACGTATCGGCAGCCTCCTGAAGAGTGCGGGGAGTGAGTGGCTGATCGGAGGTGACCGGAGGGCGTGGAGCGGTGCCCATGTCGGGCGCTTTCACGATCGGGTCAGTCAGGAGGGCTTCCAGTCGTGGAGGGACTCGCCGGAATGAGATAGTGAATTCAAACGGTGACTCCACGGTCATGGATTCGACATAGCCGGCGAGCCGCTCATCAAACCGGGGATGATCCGGATCGAGTCGTTCCCGCAGTCTGTCGGTAATTGGCCACCCCAGGAGAACCGGCTGCGACTCCCATGGCTGACGGGTCTGCCGGAGCACGAAGCGGACAGTCTTGCCGAGGTCGTAGGGGATCCATTCGTCAAAGAATCGCGTGCGGTAGCGGGCGGCTCCGTTGTCGAAACTTTCGATTTCGAACAGCGGGAGTTCCGTCAGCCGGGTATGACGCAGACCGGCTTCGTCGGGGAAGGGGTAGGCGGTCGGTTGTCCGGGCAGCCGGGTGACGGCGACGCGTACCTGCTGGTAGCGTTCGACAATCGACTTGTGCATGGCAGAGATCCCCTGGGCCTGGGGCCAGACGCGAGCCGCCGCATCGGCGAGACCTGCTGCGCGGGGATACTCCAGTCGGTCGAACGCCTGCTTCGCCTGTGCCATCAGTTCCTGGGCCCGGGTTGCAAGCTGACGGGTGTACTGGCGGTACAGCGGCGTATCGGGGACGAGGGCGTTGAGACGATCAAGGAAGTACTTTGCCTGGCGGTAATCGGAGTCGGCAATGGCCGCTTCGACCTGGGCGCGAACTGCGTCTGATGCAATGTCGGCAATGTCGCCTGCATCGGGGTTCCGCCGTTTGAGTTCTTCGAGAAGCATCAGGGCTTCCTGGGGCCGCTGCTTCTCGAGGCGAATGCGTGCATCGGCGCGGAGCAGGCTGTCGGCGCGGCTGTTGAGTCCGGCCCAGTCAGGCCGTGCGAACTCCATGGCATTGAGGAGTTCGAGCGCGACGTCGATGTTTCCTTCGGCGATGAGCAGATCGATCCGCTTCAGCCAGAGATCCTCGTGGTGGATGATGCGGTCGATCCGATCGACGGGCAGCAGGAACTCTGATTCGGGAGCGAACGCGGGGACAGTGATCTCGAGCATCTTGAGCGCGTCGTACTCGAGCTTCCAGCGCTCAAGTGCATCCCCCTGCAGGCCGCGCCGCTCGGCCGATTTCTCGCTCAAGGCTTTCTGGCGAGCGGCGAGCGTTCCCGGGCGGGGAGTCACCGGCAAGGCGACAATTACCTGTTCGGGCACATCGTCGGCGGATTTCAGAACGATCCAGTCCCGGGCCACATCGGGATCGGAGCTGAGGAAGACTTCCGCCGGAGGGACTTCGAGTTCCTCCAGGAGGGGGAACTTTGTTGAGGAGGACTCGGCAGGGGTCTGTTGCGGGGACTCGTCGGGCGTTTCGGAGGATTCGGGAGCCGCTGGCTGCGGTTCGTCGTCGGCCCTTCCGTGAGGGACAAGTTGCCCAAGGCACACGAAGGAGGCGAGCACCAAACAGAGGGCAAGCCTCCACCCCGCGGGTCGGAGGCTGTTCGTGTGAAGGAACCGGTTCATTCGGCGGCCTCCTGGACCAGTGCGGGAGTCAGGCTGAGGAGACTGCCATCGACCCCGAGGCAGAGGACATCGGAGCCGACGACGAACGGCCCGCCGGTCAGAGTCTGCCCGGTGGAGATGGTCTTCTGGACGGAGCCGTCCCGGGGGTTGACGACGAGGACCCGGCCATCGAGGAGCGGGATCAGCAGGCTGCCGTTGTGACTGAGGGGGCGCCCCGCCACCGATTCGCCATCCAGCGGCATGGTCCAGACATCATTGAGTTGTTCCCTTGTGGAGAGGCAGTGCAGGGTGGAGCGGCCGGTTTCGACGAACAGCCACTCTCCCGCGAGCCAGACGTCGTTGGAGACGCTCTCGAATTGTCGCGCGGCGCGTTGCGCGAGACTCGATGCATCAAACAGGTGGACGGTATTACTGGCGTCGACGACGGCCACGAGCCCCTCTGCCGCGTCGGCTCCCAGGTGGACAGGGCCATTCAGTGCAACCCGAGTGACCTGGTTGAGGTAATGCCGGGGCGAGGTTTCATAGCGAAGCAGCAGGACATGTCCCGACCTGAGGATACCGACGGCGTCGGTATCGCTGACGGCGTGAGCGGCGACCCACCGGGCGGAATCGACCTCTTCGGTGGGGAGGGTGAACTCCTCGACGTTCGACTGGCCGGAAGTGATCGAGACGAGCTTCATTCGGCCAGCGAGCGGCATGAGCACACGACCGGCCATCGGAGCCGGCGATGCCTGCGGCGAATGGGTCAACGGGAAGAAGCGATCGACCTTCCCCAGGCGGTTGAGGATCCACATCTTTGGCTCTGGCCCTCCCGCAGCGACAGCGATTTGTCCCCTGCCAATCGCTGCAGCGACGAGCGGCTCGGCCAGGTCCTGGTGCAGGGCCAGACGTTCTCCCGCTCCGGGGAAGAGGCCTCCGGATGACCACTGGTCGCGGGTGATCTGAAAGATTGTCCCTGCTTCGGTGGCCAGGTTGAGTGCGCTCCCGTCTTCGGCAGCAGAGACGGCGATGACGGGTGCGGCGAGAACCGCCTGGGCATTCCCCTCGAGCGTGCGCCGGTCGAGCGGTGTGATCGTCACCGCGGAGGTGTACGGTCGGCGTCGGCCGGAGAAGAGTTTGCGGTCGACATACTGCAGGGGCTGCGATGCGAGGCCGATCACTTTGGCTTCGTCGGCGACGACACGATTCTCTGTGACCTGCAGCCGGCGGACCGAGTCGCTGGCCATCCAGACCTGCCGTTCGGGGCCGGTCGACAGATAGGTGGTCGAGGCTCCGCCGCCGTCCCCCGGGTACTGGGCCACGTAGGTGAGGTGAGGCTGACCGGGGGCATCAGAGACCGTGAAGACAGTGACGCGCTCTCCGGTGGAGGGGACGTAGAGATCCTGTCCGCGAATTGCGGGGGGATCGACGACAAGTCCCTCGACCTTGTCGTGTCGCGCGATGATACGGAGAGGCTGATCGGGTCGGGAGACGTCGAGGAGTTGAACGGAACTGGTATTGTCGGCGGGATTGTTTTCGCAGACGAGGACGAACGGTCCCATGACGAGCAGGGGGGCGAGGATCGATCCGGCCGCATGACCGCCGTCGGGTCCCTCTCCGACATAGTCGACGCGTGCGCATTGGAGGGAGGCAATCTCGAGCAGGTAGAAGACTTCCTGATGTCCGACGAGCAGCAGGTGCTGTTCGTCCGGCAGGACCACGGGAGTCGAGACGGGCTGAGAGACGTTGACCCGACGGGTGATGTTCCCGCTGTCGAGTTCGACCTCGTAGAGATGCCCACCGAGCGTGGGAACCAGGATGCGGCCGGCCGTGATGAGTGGCTGCGAGGAGGGAAGATCCTGCAGGGGCACGCGCCACTGCTGTTCTCCCGAATTGACGTCGAGCCGCACGAGTTCGTTCAGCCGCGTGTCAAACACGATGGCCGAGGCGGTGCCGGAATCGACGACGGGAAAGAAGGGGCTGTTGAGTCCGATCACCCGCCGCCAGACGGGTTGCCCGGTGATGCTGTCGATTCCGTAGCAGCAGTTTCCCCCGACCGCGAGGACGGCGCGCCCTCCCGAGACTTCGTCGGTTGACGTGCGGACAAAGAAGACGGGTGCGACCGGTTCTCCGACATCGGAGCCGGGCGGTTCTGTCACCGGCTGGATATCGAGATCCTCGATGGCGACCTTCTGCCGTTCGCGATCGAGGATGGCCTGGAGAAGCGCCCGCGTGCGGTTACTGGTTCTGAGATCGGGATAACGGCTGACGAGAGTCCGCCAGCTATGGATGGCGGCCATGGTATCGGCCGCCTGCATGGCGGTCTCGATAGCGGCGTTGGCCTCCTGCTGTGCTTCGTGCTTGCGAATGGCGGCAGTGGCGGCGCGTTTGGCCGATTCGATCATCGCGACCGTCTCGGCCGGCTTGATCTCCTGAGACGCATAGGAGGTGAACATGCTCCGGGCTTCGTCGGAGACTTTCAGGAGTTCCCAGTTGTTGGTGCGACCGGCAGACTTCGCGGCCTCGAGCGCGATGAGCTGCGCGGTGTCGGCGACGTACGGCCGCTCGGCGTCGAACTCCTCGCTGTAATCCTGGAATTCGCCCTCGAATCCGCGGAGTTGCTGGAGCCCTTTGGGATAGTCCCGCTGCGTGCGGACGGTCTGATCAATGCGGGCCTTCTCCCGGAGAATCATCGCGGGTGCGGAGAGCTCGTGATTGGGCCCGTACAGTCCGAGGAAGTTGTCCAGCGACGTAATGGCGGCGTTGAACTTCCCTTCGTTGTAGAGCCCCTGACTGACCTCGAAGGCTTCCTGCGCGGTCTGCCGGTTGATCATGAAGTAGAAGATTGCCCCGATGAACACGAGCAGGACCGACCCGCCGATGAGCCCCAGCACCAGCGGGGAGCGAGCGGTGTCTTCCTGTCCGGGGCGGGGCTGCCGGCTGCGCAGGGCGGTGCGACGCCGGGTGGAGACGGATTCTTCCTGGTCGTCAGAGGATCTGGCGGGGGTGTCCTTTCTGGAGGATTCACGGGGAGGGGCCTCGCGGGAACGGGCGGATCGTCCGACCGGCGGCTGTTCGGCGGGGCCATCCTGATCGTCGACTTCGTCAGCGGAGCCGGCGGGGGTCTCGTCGAGGACTTCAATGTCGTCGTCCATGTCAACGACATCGTCATCGTCGTCGATGTCGGCTGCCTCGTGCCGGCTTTCGGCAGCGAGGGCCTCGAGCGCATCCCAGTTGGGTTCGTTGGCTTTGCTCATCGGGTCTCGTCGGCGTTGTGCCGGTTCGATCGATCGGCGGGTGACTGGTCGTGGTGCCGCCGGTTCATGAATTCGGGAACGGTTTACCGGGTTCCGGACAGGGGATCATTCGTCGACAGGTAGGGAGACACGTCGGATTTTCTGCATGCCGGCGGTGATTCCGGTATCCATGACTCCGACCATGATACCGAAGGAGCAGCGGGGATCGGCCTCGATGGTCATTTCGAGGTTCCCTCCTCCTTCGGAGGCGCGGGCTCTCAACCGGTCGGCCAGTCCGGAGAGTCCGCCGACAGGTTCGTCGTCGACGGTCAGTTCGTCATTTTGCGAGATGCCGACGATGACCGAGTCCTGCTCCATTTCCTCGATCGTCATCGTCTGGGCTGCGCCCTCCTCATCGGGCTGGGGCGGCTCGGCCTGCATGGACTTCTGAATGCTGAACGCGGCGGTAATCATGAAGAAGATGAGCAGGAGAAAGGTGACGTCCACCATGGGCGTCATGTCGAGCCCACTCTCTTCGAGGGGGGGCTTACTGATCTGGAAGTCGTCTTCTTCGTCTGCCTCCTCGTCGATCCAGGGGTTTCTTTCGACGGCTGCGGCGCGCCAGAGTTCGGTGGCCTCTTCGTCCGTCGTGGCGGCGGGCCCGGATGATTCGACGTGCCGCTCGTGGGGAACAGGAGCGAGTTCTTCAGAGGGAAGTTTCTTGCGTGGGACGGGCTGCCGGGCGGAATCGCCGGCAGGAGACCCGGACGACCTGGCCTTTTTCTCAGCGAGTGCTGCCTGGACCTCGGCCACTGTGGGGACCCGCGTGGTGTTTACACAGGCGGGGCAGGTCACCGATTTCCCGGCATTCCTGGAGGTGATGCTCAGGACCTGCCGGCAGTGATGGCAGCGAAACTGAATCGGCATGAAATCCTGTCCTCTACCGTCTGAATGGCAGCATCTGGAGCGGAGTGAGCGACCTCAGGGCTTGTCCTGGACTGCGACGAAGAACTGCAAATCGGTTCCGGTATCTGCTTCGGCGGCCGCCTTGGCCACTTCCTCGACGAACCCGGAAGGGACCTTTCGATCGGCCTTGATGATGACGTAGTGTTTTTTCTGGGCGTTGATGTACTCGGTGACCTGCTCGGTCGGCACGGGACCGTTCTTGCGTTCGGCGTCGGCGAGATAGACTCCGGGAGCGCCATCGTCGTCAAAGATCGTGAGGACGGCGGCATCCTCGGTGGCGACTCCCATTCCGTTTTTTGCCGAGGGGATTTGCAAGGCCCCTTCGGGCTTCATGGTCGAGGTGACCATGAAGAAGATGAGCAGGAGAAAGGTCACATCAATCATGGGGGTGATGTCGAGTTCGTCATCCCCCCCCGTGCGTTTGCGTCGAATTCCACCAGCCATAGGAGCGGTCCTCGCGGCGTCACGGGTCAGGAGCGCATGGCCACTTCGAGATCGGCCAGGAACTCCCCGGTCTGTTCCTGGACGGCATCGGTCATCTTGCCGATCCGCACCTGGATCCAGGCCCCGAGCATTGTCAGCGGGATGGCGATGGCGAGACCGCCGGCGGTGGTCAACAGTGCGAAGCTGATGTCATCGGCCAGTGTGGCCGGGTCGACTCCGCCCGTCTGCGAGGCGGTGGCGATTTTTTTGAACGCCAGAATCATCCCGGCGACGGTTCCGAGGAGTCCCAGCATCGGTGCCGTTTTGACGATGGTCCCGATCCACGAGACGAGGTATTCGAGTTCTGCGAGAACGTCCCGTTCAAACTTTTCGGCGATGAGAGTTCGCAGCTTGGTCGGTCCGATCTGGCGATTGGCGAGTCCCACGAGGATCAACTGGGGCACGGCCTTGCTCCAGTAGGGGGGAGAGTCGCACAGTTCGACGACCGCATCGAAATCCTTCTTCTGCAGATTCTCGCGAACCTCGTCGAGAAACTCGCCGGCCATCCCGTTGGACATCCGCTTCTGGGCGATTTTGCGAATGACGAGAATGCCACAGAAGACTCCGAACAAGGCACACAGGGCCATGATGAAGTAGATGGCATTACCGCCGTAATAAAACAGTGCATCCATCGGGGTTCACACAGCGGGGAAGGAGGATGTCACCAACCGGAGAGTGACGGACATGGACTAGCGCAGATAGGTTTGCCGGGTTACGGAGAAGTCGTATCCGCGTCCCTGAGTGACGACGGCGAAGTAGGTCCGGCGGATCTCTTTGGCCGACCGGTTGGCATAATTCTGTTCGATGGTGGCGAGGAGGCGGACGGTGTCGTCGGGATAGAACTGGAAGATCTGCCCTCCTTTGGTGTCGACTCCGGCCTTCTGCAGCAGGTCGCGATCGATCCGTTCGCGTGCACCACCTGACCAGCGGAAGTAGACGCGCTCGTCGGTCCACTTGTCGACCCGGCGGATGGAAGGGGATCCACCGGAGACACCTTTCACATACACCAGGTTGCCCGAGTTCGGATAGAAGACGGCGATCTCGATGCCGAAGTGATCGAGTTGCCGGGCGTACTCGGAGACGGAGGCTTCGTTGAACTGGATGAACCACCGCTGCCAGGCGGGAACCCCGGAGCCGGGTCCTCCGCCTGCACCGAGTGGGCGTCCCC
>CAZUXX010000075.1:7060-10345 GCA_964624215.1 uncultured Planctomycetaceae bacterium | reverse complement strand
GACGCTCTCATTGCTTCTGGCGGAGCACGAACCGAGGATCGCAGCCTGTCTGTCCTACGCTCCCTGCAGTGATGTGCCGGCGCGTCTGTCGGACGTCACTCGCGATCCGTTCCTCTCGGCGATTCTGCCGGGTCTCGCGGACTTTCTTCAGCAAAGCTCACCGCACACGCACGTCGATCAACTGACCGCTCCCGTCTTCCTGTTCCACGCGGCCGACGACAGCAATGTACCTGTCAGTGAGTCGCGCAATTTCAATCACCTCTTGACGTCGCGGGGAAGGCCCATCACGTACGTCGAAGTCCCGTTCGGCAATCACTACGACTCGATGATCGATCGCGGCATCCCGGGCGGCATCAACTGGTTGCGCGAGCGTGGCGTCATCAGGTGAGCCACGCGTGTACGACGACTTCGACGCCGGGGACGCGGCGGCTTGCCCCCCCATCGTCGGCGGTCTGCAGGCTGCTCGGTGGCCTTAGACAGGTCGGGTGCTTCGATCGCGTGCAATGCCTGCCTGTGCCGTCGGCACCCTGCATGCTCTTGCAGGGAGAATTGCCCGCTGTCACCGCGGGTTTGTGAATCGGCGTCAGGATTTCCGACGGCGGTGTCAGTTGTTTTTCACCGCAGGATTTTCCGCAATTTTCAGCCGCTTGATGCTGCACGATGCAATCGGACGCGGAGAGACCGAACGCTGATCGCCAGCTATTGGAACGGTGATTGCAATTTCCGCCGGAACGTGCCGGCTGAGTGAGCAAGCGTTGCCATTCGGATCGCGGTGCGCGCAGACGTCACGTTCTCACCCCCGGCCGATGAGGGCCGGGATGCTTATCCGTTCCCGACGATGCTGAAGGCAACTCCCATGACAAGACGCTGGCTGGCGCTCCCCCCGCTCCTTGCTCTGCTGCTGAGCAGTTTCCTCGCAAGCGATTCGCTGCTCGCCTTCGACGACGTTCCTCCGGGCGCGACGACCACCGAGGCCGCGACCACTGCGGCCTCCGCAGAGGCTCCCGCTCTCGAGTGGACGGCTCACTTCGACGCCGACTACACGATCAATTCACTGCTCATGTTCGTGTGTGCCGTGCTGGTGCTCTTCATGCAGTCCGGCTTTGCCATGCTCGAAGTCGGCCTGAACTCCCAGAAAAACACGGTCAATATCCTGTTCAAGAACGTGATGGATCTCGCCTTGGGCGTTCTTCTGTACCTGTTCATCGGGTTCGGGCTGATGTACCCCGGCGCCGGTACGGAGGGCATGGAGAAGTGGCTGAAGTTCGGCGGATCGATGGTCACCCGGGAAGACACTTCGGAGCTGAACAACGACACGTTCGTCACCATCAACGACGATGGCACGACGTCCGGCAAGGCCTATTCGAACTCGGCAGACTTCATGTTCCAGGTCGCCTTTGCGGCCACGGCAGCAACGATCGTCTCCGGGGCCGTCGCCGGTCGCATGAAGTTCAGTGCCTACCTGATCTATACGATGATTCTGACAGGACTGATCTATCCGATCAGCGGTTATTGGAAGTGGGGCGGCGGAGCGCTGGACCAGTGGGGGTTTGCCGACTTCGCCGGTTCGATCGTTGTGCACGCCGTGGGCGGCTTTGCCGCACTCGCGGGGGCCATCGTACTCGGGCCGCGCACGGGGCGCTACACCAGTGACGGGAAGCCGGTCCCGATCCCCGGACATAACCTGACGTTTGCGGCTCTGGGTGTGTTCATCCTGTGGGTCGGATGGTACGGGTTCAACCCGGGCAGCCAGTTGACCTATTACGGTGCTGCTAACGCCGAAGCCACCACCTATATCGCCCTGACGACGACGATTGCCGCTGCTGCCGGAGTCACGGTGGCCACCGTTGTGGGATGGGTGCTGTTCGGAAAGCCGGATCTGACAATGGCTCTGAACGGGGCACTTGCCGGCCTTGTGGGAATTACGGCGAACTGCGATCAGGTGAGCCAGCTGAGTGCCTTGATCATCGGAGGGGTCGCCGGTGCACTGGTTGTCGGCGGAATTCTCCTGCTCGACAAGCTGAGAATTGACGACCCGGTAGGAGCCTTTCCCGTCCACGGCCTGTGCGGTGTCTGGGGTGGTCTGGCAACGGGCATCTTCGGGACCGCCATGCCGGAGGTCGGAGGGACGACACTCGACCGCATGGGCTACTTCCTCGTGCAGCTCAAGTCGTCGGTCGTCATCTGCAGCTGGGCCTTCGTGACGATGTTCATCGTCTTCTCGATTCTCAAGGCCCTCAACATGCTGCGAGTGACTCCCGAGGAGGAACTGCGGGGTCTGGATCTGTCCGAGCACGGCATGGAAGCCTATGTCCACACGTAATCGAAGCGGGCCCGATGGCCTCCTCCGGGGGCCGCGACGGATCGCGGCCACTCCCCCGCTTCTCTGCTCGGAACAGTCGACGGGCTGTGCGTTCCTCAGGCGCACAGCCCGTTTCTTCGTTGAAGATATAACGGCGTCGCACTCGTCCGGCTATCGGGCGGCCGCTTCCTGGGCCGTTGCCAGCAAGAGGGCGACCCGGCAGGCTGCGTAAAAGCTCCCCAGATGCAGAGTCTCCTGCACGGTGTGAATTCCTGCCTGCCCGCAACCGAGCGTGACGCATCCGAATCCGTGTGCCGTCAGCCAGTTGGCGTCCAGTCCCCCGTTCGCGATTCGCGTTTCGGGAGTGAGTCCGGCGGAATCGACGGCCCTCAGGGCCGCGCGGACACACGCAGCCTCGGGAGACAGCTCGAACGACTCGTACTTGTGGTGGACGTCGAACCGCACACTCCCGGTCTCACCCGCCGCGTTGACGGTCGTTTCGACAGCCCGATCGAAGGCGGCTTCCCATTCACCCAGAATTGTCCGACGGAACTCCCGGTCGTGGCTGCGGATCTCTGACGAAATCGTCAGGTGGTTCATCACAACGTTGGTCGCCTCGCCGCCAGTGATGGAACCGACATTGCTTGTCCCCGTTTTGCCACCCTGCTCGATCAGTCCGTGCCAACCGCGGGTTTGAAGATCGGCAAGTGCTTTGGCAGCAATGATCGCGGCGCTCACACCGTCTTCCGGATGCGCTCCGGCGTGACTGGCGATCCCGCGAACCGTGATGTCGATGTAATCGGCACCGGTCGCACCAATCACTGCGACGTTCGGAGCCCCTCCATCCCAGTTGAAACACAGCTCGGGTTCAGCCAGGAGCGTCTGATCGACATACCGGGCACCGATCAAACCGACCTCCTCCTGAACCGGCCAGAGCAGGGTCAGAGGCGGATGCGGCAGCTTCTGCTCGAGAAGTGTAAGTG
>CAZUXX010000075.1:0-7050 GCA_964624215.1 uncultured Planctomycetaceae bacterium | reverse complement strand
GACTTCAGGAATCCCTGGTCTTCAACGGGCTGCGAACCGACGCAGAGCGGGACGGTATCAATGTGCGCCATCAACAGTCGCCGCGGTAATCGCAGGGTCCCGGGCAGATGGACAATCAGATTTCCCCGACGGCCTCCCAGCGGTGAACGATGATGAGCGCTGTCTTCAAAGATCTGGTCCTCGCTGACTCCCGCAGAGAGCAGCTGCGCTACGATGTACTCGGCAATCGCGGTTTCCTCACCGCTGCGGCCGGGAATCGCCAGCATGTCAATGAGCGTCTGTCGGGCTCGGGACTCGTTGATTTCCATGGAGAATGACAGGCAAAGGAAGAGTCGGTCCGGTGCCAACGACGGCAGATCGGTGAACGGTCAGATCCTACCCGGGATCTCCACGGTGCGGTAAGTCACGGCGAATGGCATCCACGACTGACAGCGACCGGGAGTCGCCAAGGTCAGTCACCGCGATTCGCGTCCTGGCTCGCAAACTTTCCGAACCTTTTTGATCCAAATGCCGTCTGTTTTCGAAAACAGCTCAAGAATTCACAGGAAACCGCGTCCTCCCCTGACAGACGACCCATATTTCAGGCAGGAAATTTCCGTTGCACTGGTTGATCCGCCCGGATAGGATCAGCCCAGATGTACAGTAGGAAACCGATGTTCACATCATCATGGAGGATGCGATGCTCGTCCTGACACGCAAGATTGGCGAAGAGATTCGGATTGGCAATGACGTCGTGATCCGCGTGTGCGCGATCCAGGGGAACCGCGTCAAGCTGGGGATCGATGCCCCGCGGACCTGCCGCGTTCGACGCAGCGAGATGATCGCTCAATCCCGGGCGCGACCGGGAACCACGGTGGAGCGACGTGATTCGGCGAAGAGTGCAGCGCAGCCCGAATCCTACAGCAGTGCCAAATAGGCGAGCCGACGTGCGTCTTTAGGCGGGCGGGCGATGAGTAACGGGCCTCCACACTTGTGGAGGCACCCCCCTGTCCGGGTACCGCACCGCTTCGTCACTACCTTAGCGCTTGAGTTCCTCAGCGCTTGAGGTTCAGTTGGGTGCGTGCCCGATCGATTGCCTTCTGTTTCTCGGCAAAACCTTCGTCGCTCGTGGGCAGCATCGCCATTGCGGCATCGAGATCCTGCTGAGCCTGCTCGCGATTGATCTCCTCGACCGGAAGGGCCCGATTGGTGAGGAGTGACACGACCTGCCCTTTCACCTGGGCAAAGCCACCGTCGATGAAGTACCGCTGCTCACCCGATGCGGTGGAGAACCTCAGTTCTCCCATTCCCAGCCGCCCAACCATCGGTGCACGCCCGGGCAGCACGCCGATCTGACCATCATACAGCGGAAACTGGATGGAGCGGACCGGCGTATCGAGCACGGTCGTTTCGGGAGTCACCAAGACCAGTCGCAGTTCAGTGGCAGCAATCATGAATCCGGGGTGATCTCGAGGTCACTCTGGGCCATTCTGCCGGAAGTGTAGCAGGCGACCGAAGACTCGTCGCCTGTTGAGGGGCCCGGCAAATGACCGTTTCCAGAATTCCGGAACAACGCGCGGTCCCGCAGGCTACCGGAGTGGTGCCACCCGGGACGGAGTGACCCGGCGCGTTTTGAGCCGCATGTTTCCCCGCAGTGAGCATCGGTGACGCCCGGGGCGGACCTCACAAAAACGGGCGTCCACCGTGATTGCAGGTCGTAATTGAATTCGCTTTTCCGTTTCTGGTACAGTGAATCCCGCCTCGTACGGAGACACGAGGGTCACAGCGCACTTCAAGAGAAGGGCAGTTTGTAATGGACTCGATGCGAAAGTCTGCAGGGAACCGCGACAACGGGCGGAGCGGGTTCACGCTCATTGAACTGCTGGTCGTGATGGCCATCATCGCCCTGTTGGCTTCCCTGTTACTGCCAGCCGTTCAGCAGGTGCGTGAAAGTGGTCGGCGGACGCAGTGCCTCGACCATCTGCACAATCTGGTCGTCGCTGCTCACAACTATCACGCCAGTTTCCGCACCATTCCCTCCGGCTGGATCACAGATCACAGCGGGGCCTGCAACATCCAGTTGCAGGTGAACCAGCCGATCCAGTTGCCGATTGCAAACAACCAGCGTCTGAACCTCAGCGACTACAGCATCTCCCAGGAGTGGGGTTGGCATGCCCTTCAGCTGAGGCAGATCGACGAAGGGACGATCCAGCCGGAATGGGAGATTCCGAAGACGGATCCGGTCAACTGGCCCCGAATCCAGACCGTGATTCCCATCTATGTCTGCCCGAGTGCCTCGCTGCCATCCAATCGACCGAATGGTCTGGGGTACACCAATTACCGCGGTAACCTCGGCTACTGGCCTCAGAACTCCCAACCGCTGGATAACGGGGCGTTTTTCGCCAACAGCAATATCGATCTGGACAAGGACTTCCAGGATGGAACCAGTCACACGCTGATGTTCGGCGAATCCCTGTTCGGGTTCTGGGGGGACGCGAACTCCTGCTGTGCCCGCTTCCGGGATGACCATTCCAATCCGAACTATTTCGACCAGTACTGGACCGGGACCGACGCCTGTGGCACGAACATTCACTATTTCGGCTTCGGGAGTTTTCATGCCGATCTCACGAATGTTGTCTTTGCCGACGGCCACCAGACCGCCATCGCCAAGAACACCGACCAGGCAGTGCTGCGTGCGATAGCCACCCGCAACGGGGGCGAATCGGAGCGGTTGCCTCACTAGTGATTGAGTCGCACCCGGGCGGGAATCTGGTTCACACAATGACACGGCTGTCCGGTTTTCCGTTGGACGGGGCCCACGGATGAAGATCTCGTTCCTCGGAGCAGCCGGCGAAGTGACCGGCAGCCAGCATCTGATTGAAACAGGCTCCGTGCGGATTCTGCTCGATTGCGGGCTGTTTCAGGGACGACGGGCCGCGGCACGGAAGAAGAACGAGACGTTCCAGTTTGATCCCGAAGATCTGGATGCGGTCGTCCTCTCGCATGCGCATATCGACCATTGCGGCAACCTGCCGCGGTTGTACGCGCAGGGGTTTCGGGGGGAGGTTTTCACTTCGGATGCAACCGCGGATATCGCCGATCTGATGCTGGCCGACTCGGCCCGGGTGCAAGCCGAAGACGCACGATACCTGGCCCGCAAGCTGCGAGGGCCGCATCCTCCGATTGACCCCCTCTATACGGAAGAGGATGTTGCGGGGGTGATGCGGCTCTTCCAGCCGCTGACCTTTTTCGAACAGCACGATCTGGGACATGGGGTCCAGCTGCGGATGGTCCCGGCCGGACACATTCTGGGCTCTGCAATCGTGGAGCTCACCCTGCGCGAACGGGGCCAGAGCTGGAAGATCGTCTTCACCGGCGATCTGGGTCGGCGGGGCATGCCGCTTCTGGTCGATCCGGTACCGGTCGACGGGGCCGATGTGCTGATTTGTGAGAGCACCTACGGCGACCGTCTCCACCCGCCTGCGCACGATCTCGCGGGAGAACTGCTGAGAATTATCCGCCACGCTGTACAGCGACGTGGCAAGGTGATCATTCCGGCCTTCAGCCTCGGTCGCACCCAGCAGGTCGTGTATTACCTGAACGAACTGTTTCATTCGGGGGAGTTGCCACGGGTACCGATCTTCGTTGACAGTCCGCTGGCCAACCGCCTGACTCGCGTGTTCTCCCGCTATGACCATTGTCTGGACGAGGATGTTCAGCGACTACGGGAATCGGCCGACGACGTCTTCGGTTTTTCGACACTGACGTACGTCGGGTCCCAGAAAGAGAGCATGGCCCTGAACGAACGGGAGGGCCCGTGCGTGATCATCTCTGCCAGCGGGATGTGTGAGGGAGGCCGCGTGGTGCACCATCTCCGGCAGACAGTCGCGGATGATGCCAACACGATCTGCCTCATCGGGTACCAGGCCCCGCACACACTTGGCCGGCAGCTTGCAGACCGCCGCCCCTACGTGCGGATCTTTGACCGGGAATACCCCCTCAAGGCACACGTCGAGCAGCTCAGCGGCCTCTCAGCTCATGCGGATGTCGAGGACTTCCGCTGGTGGTTCCACGAATCGACAAAGAACGGACACAGCTTCGGACAGGCGTTTCTTGTGCACGGGGAGCCGGACTCCGCCCGCGCACTGGCCAATGTGCTCCGCGATTTCTGCGATGAAGACCCGCAGATCCCGTCATTGTACGAGACCGTCACGATCGACTGATGCAGACATCGCGTGCGGTGAACCGCCGCCAGTTCACCGGACGGAACGCTCCATAAACAGAAAAGGCCTGCGACCGAAGATCGCAGGCCTTGATCAAAGTCAAACCCGGCAACGAACCGGCCGGGACAATCACCGGAATCAGCTCAGGGGAGTTGGTTCCGGGATCAGCAGAAACGGAAAAACGCGAAGCGGACGCCCCGGTTGCAGCCCGGTCGGGTACGCCAGTTGAGCGGCGCGGTCGGCGGCAAACTGCAACATGGTGAAATCCAGTCCGCAGTAGCGGTCCTGGTCCGACTCGGCAGCGACATCGGCGAAGACTTCGCCCGCCGAGGCAGCGTGGCGGCGAACGCCGTGGATGCTCTCTTCGCGGACTTTCATCCCGGCGGCGGCCATCTTGATCAGCCCCTTGAGGAACTTCGCCTCATTCGTCTCCGCAACGGTCGCCTTCAGCAGCCGATCCCACTCATCATGGGCTTCCCAATAGAACCCCAGGTTGAAGTAATCGAGCCCCAGCAGGTAGGAACGGTTCTCTGCCCAGCGTCTCTCAACAAGGGGCTTGCAAGACTGTGGCTTCCGGTCGTGGCTGTGTCCTCGCGGGTCGCGGTAGGGATGTGGAGTCCCCGCACCCGGTACGTGGGTGTAACGGGGCAATTCCGCCGATGGCAGCAATCGGACGAACCTGGGCTCAGCCTGCAGCATGTACGGTCTCTCCTCAAACAACGCGGCCAGTGCTACGAAAATTCGGGCGTAGCGACCACGGCACAGTGACACAGGCGGATCGTCTGGAGCCTCCGGCGCGGGAAAGGCAGTCCGGGGCTGTCACAGCCGACACTCCGCCTGCAGAAAAATTCCCCGGGCTCCTCATACAGACGCCCGCAACTTCAGCACTCCATTGCGGGAGGAGACGAGCCATCCTGCGACTGCCGACACCCGACGCCAAAAACAGCCGCTGTCTCCCGGTTCCCTCATTAAATGCGAGAGATCGCCCGTTGACCAGCGAAAAATCACGATTTCCACGGATTGGACTGCGACCGGTGGCCGCTCTCGGCCAACCGGGAAGGCCACGCAAGAAATTCCGCGCACGACAGAAAGTCTGCCCCCGATAAATCGCTGCCAATCTCCCACGCCCTGACCATAGGCTCGATTGACAGACCGTCTGCCCGTGAAACCGCCCAGTCGGCTCGGCGGCACTCGTTGCGACTTGCGACAGGGAGCGATTTTCCCGTAATTGAGACGGGAATCACCCCTTCTTCTGCACCTTCGCCCAAGTGTCTTTGAGGGTCACCGCCCGGTTGAAAACCAGACGTCCCGGGGCTGAGTCCCGCGAGTCGGGCACAAAGTAGCCGAGTCTCTCGAACTGCACTGGCTCGCCCGCCTTTGCCTCCGCCAGGGAAGGCTCGAGACGACACTGCGTGAGAGTGATCAGGCTGTCAGGATTGAGAAACTCCTTCCAGTCCTGGTCCTCAGCGACGTCCACAACACTTTCGACCTTGAGCAGGTGGTCGTAGAGCCTCACCTCGGCCGGAATGGACTCGCTCGCACTGACCCAGTGAATTGTCCCTCTGACCTTGCGACCGTCGGGAGCATTCCCGCCGCGCGTTTCGGGATCGTAGGTGCAGTGGAGTTCTGTGATGTTCCCGGCCTCGTCCTTGACGACCTCCTCGCACCGGATGAAGTACCCCCACCGCAGCCTCACCTCGCGGCCTGGAGCGAGCCGGAAGAACTTCTTCGGGGCGTCCTCCATGAAGTCATCCTGCTCGATGTACAACTCCCGCGTGAACGGAACCTGCCGGGTGCCGGCCGATTCATCCTCGGGATTGTTGACTGCCTCGAGGAACTCGACCTGCCCTTCAGGATAGTTCGTCAGCACCACCTTGAGCGGCCGGAGGACTGCCATACGTCGCTGAGCCGTCCGGTTCAGTTCATCCCGCAGGGCGTTTTCGAGAACGACCATGTCGGTGATCCCGTTGTAGCGGGTCACCCCGATCTCGCGACAGAATTTGCGGATCGCCGAGGGGGTGTACCCGCGCCGGCGAAGTCCGCGGAGCGTCGGCATCCGGGGATCATCCCATCCGTCCACAAGGCCGTTCTCCACAAGTTCGAGCAGCCGCCGCTTGCTCATCACGGTGTGGGTGAGGTTCAGCCGGGCAAACTCGGTCTGCTTGGACGGAAAGATCTCCAGCTTCTCGATGAACCAGTCGTAGAGCGGACGGTGCGTCGCGAACTCGAGCGAACAGAGGGAGTGCGTCACCTGCTCGATGGAGTCACTTTGACCGTGCGCCCAGTCGTACATCGGGTAGATGCACCAGTCGTTGCCGGTGCGATGGTGCGTCGCATGACGGATCCGGTACATCAGGGGATCCCGCAGGATCAGATGCTTGGAAGCCATGTCAATCTTGGCACGGAGGACGTAGGCACCGTCCTCGAACTCACCCGCCCGCATACGCCGGAAGAGATCCAGATTTTCCTCGATCGGTCGATCGCGGTCGGGACTGGGGACGCCCGGCTCGGTTGCCGTCCCTCGCTGACGACGGATCTCCTCGACGTCCTGGCTGTCGACGTACGCCAGTCCCTTGCGAATCAGCACGATGGCCCATTCATACAGCTGCTCGAAGTAGTCGGAGGCGTAGTGCAGTTCGTCCCACTGGTATCCGAGCCAGCGAATATCCTCCTGAATCGCCTCGACATACTCGACATCCTCTTTCGTCGGATTCGTGTCGTCGAAGCGCAGGTTACAGCGGCCGCCAAACTCTTCCGCGATGCCGAAATTGATGGCGATCGCCTTGGCATGGCCGATGTGCAGATAACCGTTCGGCTCGGGAGGGAAACGTGTCTTCACGCGCCCGCC
>CAZUXX010000074.1:5885-10365 GCA_964624215.1 uncultured Planctomycetaceae bacterium | reverse complement strand
GTTGCGAGTCTGGGCGTCTGCCTGCGGCTTCTTGTCGGCCGCACGGCTCAGGGCGATGTTCCGGGCGATGCCCCGCACCAGCGGAACCCACTCCAGACACGTCTCGGCATCGTACGAATTGTTGCTGGCGTTGACGGCGACACGGGTCGGCGACAGCGAAAACTGCCCGTCGTACACGATTTCCTTCTCAGCCCGGAAACGTGCCCAACCGGCGTTGTACACGGTGGCTGCTCCGGCGTCGGCGGTCGTCTGCATCCGCACGTCACCGTCGAGCACAAGATCGAACCGGATCCCGTTGGCCGACGGGAGAACGTTGACGCCCAGCGATGTGTTCGTCCACTGGCAGCCATAGATCTGGATGTCGTCCACCCGTTCCAGGATTCGACCCGATTCCGAACGATGATCGCTGATGAAGCGGCTCAGGAACCCTTCGCTGGCAGCAACATGCATGTTGAAATTGAAGTAGTGTGTCCGCATGGCCGACTTGAGTGACCACGCGGCAGACCCTCCCAGTGCTTCGAGTTGCTCGAATGCATCGCGGGCCTGACTGGCAGCGAGGCGACTCCCAGAGGCGTTGTATTCCTCCAGCGTCTGAATCAGTGCGTTCGACTGTGCGACCGCGCGCTCCTTCCAGCTTCCGTCTGCTTCGGTCGGCACCGTCGTGAGCACCCGGCGAATGGCTCCCGCCAGATCCCGGAACATCGGCTGCTGCAGGAACAGCTGTTGCCGTCGTTCGAGATCTTCGGCATTCAGCCGATTGGACACCGTGGTGAGCAGTGCCCGCTCATCCTCTGTGAGCGTGCCGTCGGCAGCGATTGTGCGGAGTTCCGCGGCCTGAACGTACGGAAGCCACTGGTTCCCCTGCGGAATCCGCTCGAGCCGTTGCTCCAGATAGTCCACCGCCGCAGTCAGGTCGCGCAGCGCGCGAGTCGGATCCTCGGCGTTCTGCCCCTCACTGTCCAAAAGCACACGTAACGCGTCGTACAGGTCGAGCCGACGCAGCAGCTTGCCCCGAATATCGGCGAGATGAGTGTGGATCTTCCGGTAGCGGCTGTCGTTCAGCGCCACGTCGATGATCTCGATCCGCTCACGGACCGCGGCAATCGCCGCCTGCTGGGCCTCATCGCTCTGGGACGTGAAGACCTGGTCGATCAGCGCGACCGTTTCGGCAGACCAGTCCTGCCAGTTCGGTCCCAGTTTCTCGAAGCCTTCAAACGCCAGACCTTCCGGTGACCGACCGGGCAGGACCAGTCGGGAAGTCGCGTCATCCGCAACGGATCGTACAGAGACTCCTGCCACAGCGACGAGGGCGACCATGGCGATCGCAAGATTCACACGTTTCATCCGTTGGTCCTCTGGCGAGCGCAACGCACATTCAGAAAATGCGCAGCGGCGATCGGAAGCAAGCATTAGGAATATCGGACTCCTCCACACCCTGCAGAAGCCGACTCGCATCCGGAAGCGATTTCCCGGTAGCCCAAACCTGACGGGACGCTGCATCCGGCATCTGCATCGCAAGTTCCCCGGTTTGCCGAATTTGACAGCGGGCTACTGTACCGGGGAGGACGAACCGGAGCAATTGTCGAGAGACAGCCGGCAGCTCGCGGCAATAATGGGGCAGCACGTCAGGACAGCTCAGGCAGGAGAAACGTCGAATGTGTGACGTCAAAACCGATCGGGACTGGGAAGGTCGCTACCAGCAGGAGGACACTCCGTGGGACTCGGGACGTCCGTCAAAAGAGCTGCAACTCATCCTCGATCAGTTGGGAATCGATCGGGACACCGCCATCGATCTCGGCTGCGGTACCGGAACGAACGCCGTCTTCCTCGCGCAGCAGGGCTTCGACGTGACCGGAATCGATTGCAGTGCCACCGCTCTCGAGAAGGCTCGACAGAGAGCCGAGCAGGCCGGCGTCTCGGTCAACTGGATTCAGACCGACGTGCAGAACTTCGGCGGAATTCCTCCGGCCGACTTTCTGTTCGATCGCGGCTGTTACCACTGCTGTCGAACCGTCGACCTCGAAGGTTACCTGCAGACGCACCGTAACCTGTCACGCGAGGGGACGCTCTTTCTGTGCCTCGCCGGAAATCCCGAAAGCGGAGAGTCCGAAGGCCCGCCCCGCGTCTCGGCCGTCGACTTCGTCACCGAGTTCAACGCTCTCTATCGACTGGTCCAGCTGCGGGAGTTTCATTTCGAGGACGAGGGAGGCGCACAAGGGCCGCTCGGGTGGTCCGGTCTTTGGATCCGCCGAGGGGAATGATCCCGGGGGCACGGCGAACTGAAGGTGTCACTCACGTCGGCACAGGCTGCCCACGGCCAGGCTCAGAGCCAGCGCTCCGTACATCAACCCGAGCGAGCGATTGGAAAGTCGCAACTCGACGCCCGGCGTCAACCGCCGTGGAACAACGTGATAGTCAACGACATACGCCAGGGCGGCCGTCGCCACCCCGCCGACCACGGCCGCCGCAACATCGCCGCGATGGGCCCTGTCGCCGACTGCCAGTTCATGCAGAGCCGCCCAGCTCGATACGGCGGCCGCATTGAGGAGCGCCCCGGTCGCCGTGTACCTCACGGAAGGCTCGTCGTGCTCCGCAGCCTCGTCCCCGAACGGGATATGGCTGACCGCATTGATCGGAGCCCACGGGCTTCCGTTTTCACAGGATCCGCAGGCGGCCGCGACGGCAGTCGTGGCTGCTGTCGCCAGCCCGCCGGTGAGAACGGTGTCGCTGAACAGTTGATAAGGAGTGCGCATCGGTCCGGATCCTTCGTTCGAATGCCCGCGCAGACGGTCAAGTAGACCAGCCTTCCGGCAGCAATCGGCGTACCGAACGCAATCTCACGAGTGGCTCACAGCACCGCTTACAAATCGGCTTCATGAGCCAGCGTTTTCAGATCCGGCTCCTCCTCGACCGTTTCCAGAATCTCCTCGGTACTCTGTGGATCAATCCCCGTACAGGCGAGTTTGCAGGCCTCTGCAATTTCCTCCAGCTCCTGTTGCCACTCGCCAGGCTCGGTTCCGGGAGGAGTCAGCTGGGCGAACTCGCGACACAGGAGAATCATTCGCAGGAGATGGCGGAAGACGAGTCCTTCCTGTTTGGTCAGGTCGCGGCTGGTGACATACTTCTGGAAGTCGCTCCCGAACCGCATCACATCGCCGACGATCCAGACCGGCGTCATCGAAATACTGATCCCGGGGAACTCCGAGTCGAACACCATTCGCAGCTTTTCTGCCAGCGGGATCGGAAATCGTCGCTGGGGACCACCGAACTTGCGCTGGGGATCGTCCTCTTCGTCGAATGACTTCGGGTACAGGTCATCTACCGTCGCCAGCCCGCGACGAATGATTTCCTCGTCGAGCCAGCCCCGGGCCAGTGGGCCGGGCGGCATGACATCCGGGCCCGGAACCCGCACCTGCGCGATCATCGAACGGGGGAACTCCAGAACACTCTCCAGTGCCTGCAGCCTCTCCTCTCGATTGGCAACACCGAGGACATCAACGAGAAAGCAGCCGTAGACCGGGTTGACGCTCCGAAACACCAGCAGATCATCGAGTGCCGGATTCGCCGGAGCCCTCACGGGCTTGTAAAGCTCCTGCTCGGGAACTGCAGACGGAGTCTTCTCCGGCGGGTGCTTCGCAGAACTCTTCTCCTCGGGTGCCTCGACAGTCCGTGCGTCCTCCAGGGCCGCAGAGAGCAGTGCTCCAAATGTTCCCTGCACGACCGGCTCGGGAGCAACTTCGGCCTCGGCCTCGTCACCGGCGTCAGTTCCATCAGGAGAGTCGACATCAAGCCCCGCCCCGAAAGCGTCCTCGTGTTCGACACAAGACGCCGCTGACTTCGCGACAGCGCTTCCCGCAGACGACTCGCTCTCCTCTTGGCGCTGTGTGATCGCCGACACAACGTCGATTCGGCTGCGAGACCAGGTCTCCGGAGTCTCCGGCTCCAGCTCCACGTAGCCGCCCGCCCACAACGTCCTCAGCATGCGGTCGAGCTGTTGCTGGGCCAGTTCATGCTGCCGCTCATCCAGAAGGCGTTTCCCGACGAACTGACGCAGTCTTTCCACTTCGGGCGAGAGAGTGAGCAGGTACGCCAGCCAGCGATAGGGCAGCTCTCCACGGCTCGCCAGCTTCGCAGGCGGAGATTCAATCAGCTTGCGGAACTGTTCCTCATTCCAGTACTGGACCCCCTCACGGCGTTTGGGCATTTTCTTCTTGAGCCGCTTTTTGGCCTTGATCAGATTCGGATCCTTGGTGTCCTCGGGAATCTGGTCGTACTGCTCCTTCCAGCGCGCGATCCGCACATCGTCTTCGTGAGCCAGGGCATAGACGAAGCCACGATCGTCGAACTGGGGACGCCCGGCGCGGCCGAACATCTGGTGGGCGGAGGAGGCGTCGATGATCTTCTGCTTGCCGGCAGGACCTTTCATCAGTGTCGTCAGGACTACCGACCGCGCCGGGAGGTTGAGGCCTGCTGCCAGTGT
>CAZUXX010000074.1:669-5875 GCA_964624215.1 uncultured Planctomycetaceae bacterium | reverse complement strand
CACGCACACCGAGAGCAGCTTTTGCTGGAAGAGGTCTTCGACACGGCGGCGATACTTGGGCAGCATACCGGCGTGATGCACCCCGACCCCGCGCATCAGAATCTGCTTGAGCTTCGGACCGACCCCGTCGCTCCAGTCCCACTGCTCCAGCGCATCCGACAGGCGGGACTTCTGGTCAGCCGTGACGAGTGAACGCCCCTTGAGCTGCTCGGCGACAGTCCAGCACTCCGCCCGGTTGAAGCAGAACAAAAGTGCGGGCACGCGACGCGCTTCTTCGGTCCCCTCGATCATTGACTCGATGTGTTCGGAGAGCAGGGCGTTGCCGACCCAGATGAATTCGAGTGGCACCTTGCGATCGGTGCTCTGGACCAGGTCAACCTTTCGTCCATGCCGCTGCCGCAGCCACAGCAGGAACTCGGCCGTATTCCCGACGGTCGCCGACAGAAGCAGCAGGCGGACGTTCTTCGGCAAAAGTGCCAGTGAGAGTTCCCAGACGACACCGCGCTCGGGATCGTTGAACGAATGGAACTCGTCCATGACGACCGCAAACACATCCTCGAAGGCAAAGTTGTCGGGATGCAGCAGTCGATTCAACAGGATCTCGGCCACGACGACGAGAATCGTGGCATCGGGGTTCACCTTGCGGTTCCCAGTGACCAGTCCGACGTCGTCTGCAGAGAAGCCCCACCGCACCGCCGATTGCTGCAGCTCTCGAAACTTCTGCTCGGTGAGCGCGATCAGCGGCGTGGTGTAATAGGCCCGGCGGCCTGTCCGCAGCGCCTCGTACAACGCTGCCTCGGCAATGACAGTTTTCCCCGTCCCGGTCGGAGCACAGACCAGCACCCCCTGCTCAGACGAGAACCACGCGAGCAGAGCTTCTTCCTGTACCGGGTAGGGATCGAATTCAAGCTGGTCCAGGTATTCGGAGACGAGATCGTCCCGCGTCGGTGCATCCATGTCGGCCTCGCTGGAGGAAGAGCGTCCGGCAGAGTGTAGAGACTTCCGCCCGCAAGCGGCGCCACGACAGCACGGTCACGCCAGCAATTTCCCGGATCGCGTTCCAATCACTCACCACCGGCGAGGCTCTCGACTGCAGCCGATGCAGGTGACGTTTCTCTGAACGTCGTCATTCTCAACCGGGGCAGGAGACTCGTCGTCTCAACGTCGCCACCAATTCGTGGGGAGGAAGCAGCCCGGAGGACACGCCTAATAGTCGTCCCGGCCGCCGCTCAGTCGCCGTTCCACCGCGTCACCGTGATAGGCAGCGTCGAGGATGCTGCGGCGAATCTCTTCGGCATCGACTGTCGCGCGCGGGTAATTGTTGAGCATGACGAAATGGGGAATGCCGTCGATCTCGCGGACCGCCAGCGCACCGTGCACGATCTCTGCATTCAGCCGGAGAGCCTCGGCGTAGAAATCCGGTGTCGCGGGGCCGCAGATGCTGTACACGCTCAGCACTCGTTCCCGCCCCCTGTGGTCACTGTTCTCCAGATACACCCGTTGCCAGCGACCATTCTCCAGCTCAACCCGAGCTTCGTAGCGGCGACCCTCCCGCTTCCACGAGGTCCGTGGCTCGCTGTCGAGAGCCTCATGCAGCAGTGTCTCCAGGTCACGCGCATGCCCCAGGACCGCTCGCAGGAGTTGTTGGGCCGCAAACCCGTCGGCCGGCCGGTTCTCGGGTGCCTTCGACAGCATCTGACAGACGCATTCGGCGATATCGAGTGACAGACCGGGACAGACCTTCCGCAGACTGGGCAGCGGAGTATGCGTCACGGCGTACATCAACTCTTTCAGGTCCGAATGCGGATACGGACACTGACCGGTCAGCATGACGAACAACGTGACCCCCAGCGCGTAAATGTCGCTAGCCGGCGTCGGTGGCTCTCCGCGAAACAATTCGGGAGCCATGAACTGCGGTGTTCCGGCGATTGTCCGGTGCTCCTGCCGGCTGATCAGTTTGGCCAATCCGAAGTCCGTGATCTTCGGATGCCCCTGGTGGGTCAGCAGGATGTTGTCCGGCTTGAGGTCGCGGTGAACGACCCCGTTGCGATGGGCCACGGCGAGCCCTCCGCTGACCGTCGCTGCCAGAGCGAGAGCTTCCACCGGGTTGAGCGGCCCGTGCCGCAGACGCTGCGTCAGTGACCGCCCGCGAAGAAACTCCATCTCCAGGTAGTGAAATCCGTCGTGACTGCCGATGGCATGCGTGGTCACAATGTTGGGATGAACAAGTGACGCCGCCGCCCGTCCCTCATGCTGGAACCGCTTCACGTAATCCGAATCCCGCGCCGCCAGGGTCGGGGCGAGAATCTTGAGCGCGCACGGTCGCTGCAGGCTCGTATTGCGGGCCAGAAAGACCCATCCCATCCCCCCGCGGCCCAGCAGCGACTCGATCTGATAGTGGTGCAGCAACTGACCGATCAGCCGCATCAGGACCGGCCGGTCAACCTCGTGATGCGGCAGGTCGATTCCCTTCTCGTCGGTGTCAAAGTCTCGGTCACGATCGAAAATCTGCGTCGGCTCCTGTGTGAAGGCCGAACCGACCGGCATGCCTGACTCCTCGCACACAACACAGACAACCTGGTCCTCGTGCTCAAAGGCAGCCCCGCACTGCGGGCAGACACTCGGAATCGGCTTCGAGGTGGTCGGCATCTGAGAACCCGGAATCGGGATGACAACCCCATTCTGCACTGACCTGCCGTGATCTTGAAGGGCAGAGCCACTCGAAACCACGCAGAAGGGAAACCGGATGCCGCGGGAGGGGGGGGGCCGTGGCCAGGGGCTCCACGCAACAGAAGAACCTCCCGGCAGAAGTTTCCTGTTGAATTTCGGCCGTCTTCGCGTTTGCTGGGAGACGATGCACGCTGACTGTTCCCCATCGACACTCATCAGTCCGGGCGAGAAACCATCGGCCGGAGTCAGCGGTTTGCCAGAAGCGCTGGCCTGGACGTTGGGGTACCAGTTCGCGCAGGTGATCGTCTGCGGCCTCGTGGCGGTCGGGTTACTGTGGACCGCCACACGCCAGTTCCCCTCGACACTCCTCGAGGCGGTTCAGGTTGGCGACCGCCTGGGCTGGGAATCGTCCTTCGTGTTCATCGGGGTCAGCAGCCTTGCGTCACTGTTGCTGATCCTCCCTCTTGTTCGCTGGCGAGTCGGTCCCGCCATCCGCAGAGCACTCTCGCCACGTCCGGTGTCGCCTGCGCAACTGATTCTGATCGTCGCGGCGCTCATCCCGCTCGCACTGCTCTCCGATCAACTCTACGCATTGACGTTGCAACTGTTCTCCAGCCTGAACACCGGCCTTCCCGCCGTGGAGAGGCTCGCCCGGCAGGACACGATTCATCTGATCCGGAGGCAAGCCGCGTCGACCGCCTACCCGGTCCTGTTCGTCGCAATCGCCATCGCCCCGGCCATTGGAGAAGAAGTCGTGTTTCGCGGCCTCATCGGCAATGGACTCGTCCGTCGCTGGGGACTCGCCGGGGGAATCCTCGCAACGTCGGTGTTGTTCGCATTTGCCCACGGGTCGCCGGCGCACATCGTGGCCACCCTCCCGGTGGGAGTGTTCCTGCACTTCATCTACCACGCTACCGGGAATCTGAAGGCTCCGATCCTCCTGCACTGCCTCAACAACGGGCTCGCTGTGACGCTGATGAAGTTCGATGGTCCGCTCATCCTTGAGCGGCCTCCGGCAGTGCTCTTTGCTGCAGTTGGCTACCTCGCCGTCCTGTGCGTGCTGATCGTGCAGTGGCGTTCCGACCGGGACTCACCTCCCCTGACCCTCAGCTCCCGTTTCCCGGCAATTGCAGGCTGCTCGATTCTTGCGTACACCTGCGTCTTCGTGTGGAGTTCCCTCTGGGGCGCAGCGTGAGGATCGACTGGTGGGAGACCGGGGCACATCGGCTGAAGATCGCCCCGTTGTTCCTCTGAGGCACACGGACTACGCCGGCCTCCCGGTGACGGTGATGGGACTGGGCCACTTTGGCGGGAGTATCGGTGCACTCCGCTATCTCTGCCGTCACGGGGCCCGGGTCACTCTGACCGAATCGCAGCCCCGCGATCGACTGGAAGCCAGTTGGGCCAGGGTCTCTGACCTGCCCCTGCATCGCGCGTACTTCGGCGGACACGCCAGCAGCCATGTCGACAACGCGGCGCTGGTCGTCGCTTCCCCCGCCATCCGTCCCGATCATCCCCTGCTGCGGCAGGCCCACCGGCAGGGAGCACAAGTCACCACCGAGATCGGCCTGTTTCTCGACAACTGCCACGCCAGGTTGATCGGGATCACCGGAACGGCAGGGAAGTCCACTACTGCCGCGGCCACGGCCCATCTGCTCAGACACACCGGCAGACAGGTTCACCTGGGAGGCAACATCGGCGGCAGCCTCCTGGACTCGATCGACACGATCCGTCCCGACGACTGGGTGGTCCTCGAGCTCAGCAGCTTTCAGTTGTCGTACCTGCAGCACTCTCCAGCCCGGTTCAACCTCGTCGCACTCACCAACTTCGCTCCGAATCATCTCGACTGGCACGGTTCTGTCGAAGAGTACCGGGCGGCGAAGCAGCAGTTGTTCCGACTCTTGTCACCGCAGGGGATTGCCCTCGTCGGTGCGGATGCGTTTGCAACAGGCGACTGGCCCACGACGGGCACTCTCGTACGCGTCGGTGATGACCGGGCTGACGTAGCGCTCGATCGCGAGCACCAGCTCCACTTGAGAGTCGGTGAGCGCCGTGCCGACGTTGATCTGTCCGGCCTGCCCTCCTTCTTCGGACAGCACATGCTCCGTAATGCCGCGATGGCCGCGACAGCAGCGTGGGTTTCCGGAGTCGATGCCGACCAGCTCCGTGCGGGGTTGGAGTCGTATGTCGGACTCCCTCACAGGATGCAGTCGGTCGGAACTGTTGCCGGACGCACGTTTATCGACGATTCGAAGGCGACCACTCCCCAGGCAGCGATCGCCGCGCTGAGGTCACTCACCGAATGTCACCAGCGGGTTGTCCTGCTGGCGGGAGGCTCCGACAAGGGCGTTTGCCTGAACGAATTGGCCGCGGCAATCACCGAATCGGTGCAGGCCGTCGCGTGCCTTGGGGACACCGGACCGACTTTGCACCGGGCCATCACGCAGCTGGCTCCCGGGTTCCCGGCAACCGTCGCAACCGATTTCAATTCTGCCCTCGAGTGGACGTTTCAGCAGAGCAGGGCGGGGGACACGAT
>CAZUXX010000074.1:0-659 GCA_964624215.1 uncultured Planctomycetaceae bacterium | reverse complement strand
ACTCCCCCGGCTGTGCGAGCTTCGACTGGTTCCGCGACTATGCCGATCGTGGTGCACAGTTCTGTCAATTCGTGAACCGGCTCTGCGAAACGATCGACAGTACCACCTTACACGACCTCTGACCGGTCAGGGGACGAGCGGTGTCGCACCGTTCGCCGAATCGGGGGGTGTGGTGTTCCCAGCGTCGTCCGATGCCCCTGGCGAAGACCCTACTTCCGTCGACCGAGGACCGTTCGCAGTGTGGACTGCACCAGTCCCTGCAGCCAGCCCGTGGGATTGGCAAGGCGCCGTTCCAGTTCCTTCTTCTGCCACTCGAGTGCGTACTGTTCGAGGGCTTCGAACTCTGCCGGAGACGGGCCGCAGTTCATTGCCGGTTTGACGGAGATGGCATCCGTCGATTCGCCAATCCGGGTGTCGCGACGCGACTCATCATGCACAACGTTCTGGTACTGGTCGCAATGGATGACCAGCTGCCTGAGCCGTTCGTCAGAGTCCGACCGGGGGCTGGCGACACAGGCACACAGAACGCGGACAACGTCGCACATCGATTTCGGTCGGGCAGATGGCCGCTTGGCCAGCATCCGCTCGATCAGCGAAGCCAGTGCCAGAGGAAGATCCGGGCGAACCTGCAACAGGCTCGGAGGTGCTTCCGACTGATG
>CAZUXX010000073.1:827-10501 GCA_964624215.1 uncultured Planctomycetaceae bacterium | reverse complement strand
AGACTACTCATTAGTTCAAGAATTTCTGTGAGTTGTTTGGTCATCCGTTGGGAGGGATTATCGGCGGTTTTGCGGTGCGCGGTTCGTTGAATGCGACGTTCGAGACGGTCGATCCGGGTTCGCAGGAGGTGCTGGCCCGGGTGTGCGAGATGGGGGAGGCAGAAGTCGATCTCGCGGTGGAGTCGGCGACGCGGGCCTTCCATGGGAATGGCAGTCGTGGCTGGAAAGATCTCGATGTCGAAGAGCGAATCGAGCTGGTTGCCAGGCTTGTCGAACTGTGTGAACGGGACCGGGACGTCTTGCTGGCGTGCGAGATTCGCGACGGCGGCAAGGTCTCGGAGCTGGCCGAGGGGGACTTCGGACAGATCCGTGCGTGCGCGGAGTACTTCATGGGAGTGGCACGGAAGATCCCGCTGGGAGATGGCCCCTCGATGACGGTTGGCGACGGGGTCCGCGGGTTTACGTACCGCGAGCCGTGGGGGGTGGTCGCGGGGATTATTCCGTGGAACTACCCGATCGTGCTGACGAGCTGGTTCATGTTCCCGGCTCTTCTGGCAGGGAATACGATTCTGATCAAACCGGCGGAGGATACTCCGCTGTCGGCTCTGTACATCGGCAAGTTGGCCGAGGAGGCAGGCTTTCCTCCGGGGGTGATCAATGTGCTGCCTGGTCGTGGCGAGATCACCGGGCAGGCGATCGCGGAGCATCCCGGTGTGCGTTACATCTCGTTCACCGGATCGCCGGGAGTGGGGCAGGCGATTCTGCGGACGTGCGACCGGCACGGGACGCGGATGAAGCGTGAGATGGGCGGCAACGGTTCGGCGATCGTGCTGGATGATGCCGACCCGGCGGTCGTGGCCCGGATGATCGGCAAGTACGCCAACCAGCACTATGGTCAGACGTGCTGCACGGTCCACCGTATCTTTGTCGATCAGAAGATTGCGGATGACTTCATCGACGCCGAGCGGGAGTTCTTCGCGAATCTGAAGATCGGTTACCAGGCGGATGAAGGGACGCAGCTGGGGGCGGTCATCAATCCGACGCAGCGGCGGCGCATTTTGAACGCTGTGGCGGAAGCCCGGGCCCGTGGTGGTGAGCCAATCCTGCCGGGGGGAGAGGCCGAGGTGAGTGGCAAGAACGGCTACTATCTGCAGCCGGCTCTGTACCGGACGTCGCCGGGGGTCGATATCAACCCGGCAGAGATCTTCCACACGTTTGCGACGGTCTGCCCGGTGAGCTCGGCGGAGGAGGCGTTGCGACTGGCGAACAGTTCGCCGTACGGGCTAGGTGCGAGTGTGTGGACGAAGGACGTTGAGAAGGGAATTGCACTGGCCAAGCAGTTCCGTGATGGCACGTGCCAGGTGAACTGCCATAACTCGGTTGCCTATGGCCTGCCGTATGGTGGTCAGGGCATCTCGGGTGGACCTGGTGGCGGTGTGAATTGTGAAGAGACGTTCCGGGACTACACGCAGGTCAAGGCGATCTACGCGGCGGAATACCCGGCGTAGCCTGTTCCGGTTTTGTGTCCGAGTCTTCTTGTGTCCGACGGGCCGCTCCAGTGAGAGCGGCCCGTTTCATTTGGTGGCCTGCCACAGCGTGAGTGGTGTCCAGAGCATCACTCGCCAGGGGCGGGAGAGCGGAATTCCGGCTGAGCGAAGGGCCCGAACGCAGAGTGTTGCGCAGTTGCAGAAGAGTGCGTGGTAGTGGCGGCGGTTCGGGTCGAGGGTCTGTTTCAGGGACTGGATCGTCGCGACTCCGGCGGCGGCCTGAGCCGGGGTGAGTGGCCAGACGACTGTCTTGTCCGGCATCCGTTCGGGCCACTGGTCGTAGGGAGTGTTTGACGGGATCAACTGACTCTGGACGAGGACGGAATCGATCTGGTTGACGGTGAGGCCGCTGTCGGCCGGAGGCTTCACCGGATGCACCGTGTTCCGGCCACGGTAACAGAGAATGAATCGCAAGAGCCGATGCCAGGGGGATCGCGACAAGGTTGGTCGGTCGGGATCGACGCGGAAGTGTTCGGGCCACCAGCCGAGATAGGCCGAGTCGTTCTCACAGGTGATCCGGAGGCCGACGTGGCCGCCGTCCCGATCGGGACGGGCGGCGGGTTTGGGGGAGCGGCTTGTCGAGTACCAGATGAAGAGTGTGGCTTCGCAGCGCGAAGAGGAGGCGGCTGCTGTGCCCGAAGTGATGTCGTCCGGGGCTGATTCCGTCATCGATTTCTGAGAAAGTCGCGAGTCGGGGACGGGAGAGTCCTTGCTGACTGTATCAGGCTGACGCGGGGATTGTCGCCGCACCAACGCGCGATGCGCGTCAGGCGATCGCTCGCGGAGGGAGTTCCGGAGTGCGGGCGGTGGCCTGCGAGACGGGCGGTTGCGCTATTCGGAACCGGTTCGGTCGGCCGGTTCGGTGGGTTCCGAGGATTTCAGGCGCTTGCGTGCGAGTGATTCGTAGTACTGCTCGACGAGATCGGAGTACTCGGGCAGGTAACGCCCGTCGTAGGCCTGCCGGAGTCGTTCCTGCAGGCGGTCGGGGAGGTGACCCCAGACAGCAGTCGAGAGATCGCGCTGGACGCGGGTGACCTGTCCTGATTGTCGGGAACGGGCCGTTGCGGAGGAGTCGGTGGCGGGGCCGCCCGAGGTTGCCGAGGGGCCTTCGGCGGGGTCCTCGCCGGAGGATTCGGAGCGTGATTGTTCTGCAGACTGAGGCTCAGGCCGGGAGGCGGCAATGGACTGGGCCTCGCTGAGCAGCTGATCCAACTGTTCGAGAGTCAACTGCTGCTGCCGGCGGGCTTCTGAGAGCTGCTGCTGCTGGAGGTGGGCTTCCGCCTGTTCCATCGTCCGAAGGACTGCTTCCGGCGTGACCTCTGCCGGAGTCCGGGAGGAGTCTTCGACTGCCTGATTGAACTGGTCGTCGATGGTGCGGGGCCGCAGGGACGGAGCCGGATCGGGAGCTGCCAGGGTCGTGGCAGCGAGTGTGGGCGCGATTGATGCAGCGCACATCAGGCATGAGCGCAGGGAGCGGGCCCTGTTCAGGATCGTCATGGGCGGGCCTCGGGTTGTGTGGATGGAGCGGACGGCTGCTGAAGCCTCTCGAAGATGGCGCGTGCCATCTGAGCGAGTTCTTTCTGACGGGTTGCCAGACGTTGCAGCGCTTCGCCGGGGATACTTTCGGGAGCGGTCGACGATTCGAGTGCGGCTGTCTCCTCCATCAATTCGGACTGGAGAGTTCGCAGCAGCTTAAGCTCAATCACGAGCGTGCCGGTCTCGGGGGATGGTTGCCCTGCTTCGCCGGGGTCGGCGGGTGGGGCGTCCGTGGCGCTTTCATCGGGGGCGGAGGCCGAGTCGAGAATGGATTTCAGATGTCGCAAGGCGGCAGCCTGTGACTGTTGAGTCGCTTCGTCGGTAAGGCGATCGTCGAGGCGACTGGCTGACGTGTGCATGAGTTCGCCGGTCTCCTGCAGCACGAGCGCGATGACCGCGGCGTGAGTGAACTGCCTGGCGAGCTGGTCGACCTGTTGCCGGAGATTCTGCTGGCGATCGGCCAGGTCTGCGATGGCGCGCAACTGAGGACGGGTGGTGCGTCCCTGCGTTGTGCGGGCCTGGTCGAGAGTGACGGTTTCCTGGAGCAACTGATCCTGTTGTTCGGCGAGTGAGCCGAGTTGATCGGCCAGGGCGAAGAGTTGTTCGACGGCCTGCTCCTGTGCGGCACGGCTTTCGGCCTGGGCGAGTTCGCGACGAGCCTGTTCGAGATCGGTGAGTCCTTCTTCTTCGGCCCGCTCCGCCTGGTCGGTGCGGTGGCGTGCGAGCGCCTGTTCGGCATCCTGCATCCGGAGCGAGGCACGACTGAGGGACTGAGCGGCCGGCCGGACCTCGATGCGCTCGAGCCGGGCGGCGAGTCTCTGCGTATCCTGCGCAAGTTCCTGCTGTTCCTTACGAAGGATCTCGAGGCGGGCCTCTGTGTCGGCGTCGGCCGTCATGGGAGCGAGGGTGGCGAGGCGCTGTCGCTGGTCTTCCTGTCGCTTGTGAAGCATTTCGGCTTCGTCGCGAGCCTGTCTGATGGCGGCGAGACGGGCGTCGGCCGAGAGTGTAGTTACCTCCGAGAGCCGCATGAGGACGTCTTCGAGCGCTTCTGTGATGGCCTGCTGCTTCTGCCCTGCCTCGAGAATGCGGTTGGTGCGGAGATCGCTGGAGGCCATGCGCAGGTTCTCTTCGACGTTGGCCTGAGTGAGCCGATCGAGCAGTTCGCGTGGCTGAGCGACAGACGAATCGTCCGCAGAGTGTCGGAGCTGTTCGCGAGCGGCCTGGAAGCGGGTGAGCAGGTCCTGCTGCTGGTCGGCGAGTTGGGCGAGTGTGGCCTGCTGCTGGGATGAGAGGGTGTTGAGGCGTTGGCCGAGGGTGGAACGTCCGGTTTCGAGCGTTTTCTGACGCAAGAGTTCCTGGTCTGCCAGAAGGCGTTCGAACTCCTGGCCGGTATGACGGATTCGCTCGGACTGCCCCAGTTCTGCCTGCATGGCCCGCAGGACGGTTGTGACGTGTTCGATCTGTTCGCGGGCAGGTGAGAGATGAGTTTCGAATGCAGCGGCGACGGATTCGGAGGGGGTGCCGGTCTGCACGGCGGTGCGGCCGGCTTTCGCGAGTGCCTGCAGATGTTCGCTGAGCTGTGGAAGGATGTGATCAGCGAGGCGACGTGTCTGCTGGAGGAGGCCGGCGAGGCGATTTTCGAGAGAGGTGTCGTGAATGCGGTTCCATTCGAGTTCGGTCTGCAGGAACTGCAGCTGTGCTGCGACACCGGTCTGCTGGTCGGTGAGATCGTCCAGCAGACGGCGGCGAGTCAATTGCAGTTGTTCGATGAGGGCCATGTCCTCGGGACGGAGGAGTTGAGCGACATTCCACTGAGTGGCGAGATCGCGGGCGTGCCTCCGGGAGTCTTCCTGTCGATCGGCGAGGCGTCCGATGAGGCGTGCGAGTCCGGCCTGGACGGCTTGCAGTTCGGCTCGCTTGTCGTCGGCGGTCACGATGTGGAGGGTCCGCTGGCGAGCCTGGCTGCTCTGGGGTTCCGGCGGCCGGTTGTCGACGGCTTCCACGGCGAAGTTCACGGTGGTGCCGGGCTGAAGCTGCAGCGGGGAGAGGTCCCACAACTGGTCGACGCTCACGCGGAGGACCGGTGACTCGCCGGGCAGTGGTGTGTCGAGAGTCAGTGGGACCGTCGAGACCTGCTCGTCGATCGAATACCGCAGGACGACGGATGCCAGGCCGAGGTCGTCGACGCATTCGGCCTGCACGGGGAAGGCGGCGTCGGGAGTAACTGACATTTCGACGCGTGGCCGGGATTGTTCGACTCGCGGCGGCTGATCGCGGAGGCTGTGAATTTCGTAGTGGGCGGCCCGGCGGAGAACGAGGCCGTCGGCGTCGGTCAGTTCAAACCAGTAGGAGGAGCGTCCTTCCTGGGGGATGGTGAAGGTGGCGAGAAAGCCGGTGCGGTCGTCCGTCAGCGGGAGAGTTTGCGGCGGTTCGTGTTCGCGGCGCAACTTTGCCTGCGAGAGGACTGAGCTTGTCGAGACCTGCATCTCGACCAGACTGCCGGGGTATCCCTCAACATGCCCGACGCCCTTCACTTCGGTGCGCTGCGGGAGCCTGGTGTAGGGGGGCGGTGTGATCGTGATGTGAAACTGTTCCAGTCGTGGAGGCGGGACGGCGTGGATCGTCAGCCAGGGCATTGCCTGGTCGTCGCCACCGGTGGCGCGGAGTGAGGTCTTCCCCGGGAGGGGGATGAGGGAAACGACCGCAACTTCGCGTTCGTCACCCGAGGGGTCCCGCAGGATGGAAACGGTGTGCGGGAGTGGCTGGGCCCGGGCTGCTGTCGACTGGTCCGGAGGAAGATGCTCGATCTGGATGTCTTCGGGGAGTGAGCCGCGAAGGTTCGTGACGTAGAGGGTGATCGACTCTCCGGCAACCAGTTGGGGGGGATCATTCAACGGCTGCAGATCGGCATCGAGCAGCGCGAGGGCGGTCAAACGTGGCCAGTTGGGCGCGGAGTACGGAGTGAGTTGCCGCCGGATCGCGAGCGAGGCAGTCGCGGGGGCCGCGATGTACCAGATGAATGTGGCGATGAGCAGGATGAGGGGAAGCCCGATCGAGAAGAGTTGCCGACGTCGATTGAGAACGTTGCGCAGAGAGAAACTGCGAAGCCGGATGACTGATTCGTGAACGAGACTCGCTGAGGGGTTGGCGGGGAGGGCGGCAAGGCCGTGCTGATCGAACTGGACGGCGGATGCGAGGCGGTCGCGCTGATCCGGATCGAGTCGCTCGATCAGCAGCGAGATCGAGACGTCATCCCAGGGGGCGGTCAGTGGTCGGAGGACGCGGAGGAGGATCGCGATTGCTGCGAGGGCGATTGCCCCAAGCAACAGGGCGAAACGCAGTCCCGGGTGATTGATGTGGACGAGGGCATCGACCACGGCCGCTGTGAGTACCACCGCCAGTGCCAGTCCGATGGCCCAGGACAGACCGTTGAGGATCACTTGCCACCGGAGGTGACGGCGGATTCCCCGAATCTGTTGCTGGAGATCGGTCATGCTGGCGGCAGGAAGGGGGAACCGCGACGGAGAACCGGGAGGCTTTGAAGGGCATCCGGGCGGGATGATCGAGCCGCCGGCGCCGTGTCCTTCCGGAGGGATCACAGCGGAACGTTCGACCGCCGCGCGAAGCGGTGCGAGTGAAGCATCACCCGCGAGGTGGCTCTTTGGTCATCATACCAGTCGCCATCGTTTGCGGAGAACCCATTCGAGTGAAAGGAGGGCGACGAGCAGTGCGACGATTTCGGGTCGGCTCCATAGGGGCAGCGGACGGGATTCTGTCAGGCGGACCGGTTTTCCGCGGGGAATTCGATCGGGGAGTGAGGCGGCGGCATCGAACATGACGAATTCGCCGTGAGAGATCCGGGCGGCCCGTTCGAGTTCCAGGCGGTCGATTTTTCGTTCGCGCAGTTCCCGCTCGGCGGCTTCGATTCTGAAGGTGGTTGCCAGGGTGGGCCCGCCGGTGGGGTCGGAGAGGAAGGCGCGGTAGTCTCCGAGAGGGAGGTCGCGAAAGACGGCCTCCTGGACCCGTTCGTAGCCGGGTCTGGCGGACAGGGTGGCCGATTGCCGCCTTCCGGCCATGGATTCGACGGTGACGGTGGCCGGAGTGAAATCGGTGCCGGTGTCGGTGCGTCTGAGTCGTACGCGAACGGCATCACCCGGTTCGTAGATCCGCCGGTCGGTGGTGAGTTCGGCAGTGGCGTCACTCCCTGGAGAGCGGCTGCGTGCGAGCGCCCGGACGGCTTGCGACCAGTAGCGGCCGAAGTAGCGGTCTTCGACTCGTTTGCGCCAGGTCCACGACTGTTCGAATCCGTGATAGAGGACCTGTCCCCGGCCATATCGCTGGAGGACGATGAGCGAGAGTCGTCCTGCTGCGGTCTGGGCGTAGGGATGGACGGCGAGCACCTGAGCGGCGGGCTTTCGTTCGGGGGTGGCAACGAACCACTGGATTTCCGGAGGGAACTGGTTCCAGATGCGTGCATCCTGTTCGGCGTCCCCGGCGAGGCGCATGAAGCTCCAGGCGCTGCCGGCTTCGGTGCGCTGCAGGCGAAAGCCGCGGGTCTCCTGTTCGAATTCGGTGGAGTCGCTGGCTCCGATGAGTGAGACCGGGAGGAGGGTTTCCAGCGGGGTACCGGCAAACGTGAGGGGTGTGTGTGCCGGGCCGGCGATGAAGACGAGTCCGCCGCCGGTCTCGGCGACGTAGCGCTGGAGCATCTCCGGAACGGAGGGAGGGAGTGCGTCGAGGTCGACATCTCCCCAGACAATGACGTCGTATTCGGCGAGTTCGTCGAATGTGGCGGGGAACGCCCTGAGGGCGGTGCGGTCTTCGTCGGCGAATTCGAGGTCTGCGGTCTGGAGGAAGGTTTTCAGGTTGACGGTGTGATCCCGTTCGAGCACGGGCTTGAGAGCCCGGTATTCCCAGCGTGGGGGGCCTTCGACATAGAGGACCCGAAACTGGTCTTCCCGCACGATCAGGCGATGGGTGAGCCGGTTGTTCGACGTGCTGAATTCTCCGGGAAGCGGCGCGATGCTGACAGTCAGGAGGTAGTCGCCGGCCTGTTCGGGAACGAACGTGAGTTCGGTGGACTCGCCGACTCCATCGGCTCCCAGAACAAGCGTCCGCTGGGCGAGCGGCGTGTCTGACTGTTCGGTGGTGAGCCGGACGGTGACTTCCTTGCCGGCGAGGCCATAGCTGCGTCGGCGGAAGGTGAGCGTGGCGGGGTCGCCGAGATAGACGGAATCGGGGGCGAGCAGGTCGAACAGTTCCAGGTCGCGAGCGGGAGAGTCGCTGCCGATGCCGACGGTGTAGAGCGGGACACCGGCCGCCTGGGCATCGGAGGCAGCCTGCGAGAGCCGGGCATCATCGCGTGTGGTGGTGATGCCGTCAGTGAGCAGGATGGCGCTGAGGGAGGAGCCGCGAAACTCTTCGAGGACGTCGCGGACGGCGGTTCCGACGGCCGTTTCACGTCCTTCCGGAGCGAGTTGTTCGAGAAGTGCTGCTGTGTCCTGCTCGCTGGATTGCGACCGGGTGGCGAGCGGATGGGCATGCTCGTCGAAGCTGTAGAGCTTGACCTGGTGACTGCGTCGCAGCCGGGAGAGGAACTCGTGATTCCGGGAGGAAAGGAGTCCCCGGGCGATCTCCAGCCGGGTGGGTGACGATTTGCCGTCGCTGCGGGAGAGTTGCCGGGCCGTTTGTGCCTGCCCGGGATCGGGATAGGTGTCCTGCACTCCCATGCTGCGTGAAACGTCGATGAGAACGGCGACGGTTGGCAGTCGGGTCTGGTCGACCCGCAGACTGAGCCGACTGAGCATGACCAGCAGCAGCGCGGCAGCGGAGAGTCGGAGAGCGGTGAGGCAGGCGCGTTTCCAGCGCGAAAGCCGTGCGGCATCGCGGCGGTAGAGGAGGACAATGACGATCGCGAGTCCGACGGCGATGGTGCGGAGTGCGGGCGCCGACAGGGGGGATCCGGCGGACGGTCCGGCGTGTACGGTCCACGCGGTCCCGACGCCCTCCCCGGTGGGGTCGAGTCCCAGATACCACTCGAAGAATCTCTTAAGCGTGGTCACAGGTGAGGAATCGGGAATGAGCCGTCAGGGTTCGAGACGTGCCTGGGGTGAGAGCGTGTCTTTGCCGGGAGCGTGCGGTTCGTCGGTGTCTCCCTGAATGTAGGTGCGTCCGCGGTACCAGGGAGACCAGACGACATAGAGTACCGCCATCACCAGCATGCAGCCGGTGAAGAACCAGTAATAGTTGGCCCCGTGCAGCCAGCCGCTGATGGTGGCGCTTGATTCGATGTAGCCGTTGACCTGTGCGACAAAGATGTTGCCGAGCGTGACGGAGAGGAGGTACAGGCCCATGATGAACGATTTCATTTCGCGGGGCGCCTGGGTGTAGGAGAACTCGAGCGAGGTGATCGAGACCATGACCTCGGCCGAGGTGAGGACGAAGTAAGCGAGGATCTGCCAGGCAATGACGGGGCTTTCTCCGGCGTCGATCCGGGTCTGGACCCAGGCGGGGATGCAGAAGGCGAGGACAGTGAGGAAGAGTCCCATGCCGATCTTGCGGAGCGGCGTGACGGCGAAGAAGCGTCCCAGG
>CAZUXX010000073.1:317-817 GCA_964624215.1 uncultured Planctomycetaceae bacterium | reverse complement strand
GAAAGTCGGGATCAGCAGCATGATCAACAGCGGGTTGACCGCCTGCATCTGCGAGGAGAGGAGTTCGTACTGGCCGGTGGGCTGGCCGTTTTCGTCCAGGACAGGGGTGAGTGTGCTGTCGAGGAGGGTGGCGAGGAGTCCGCCGGTTTCCTGCGGGTCGAGCGTGGCGACGACGCGATCCATGTTTTCGGCCTGGAGGACCCAGGCGGAGGCGGTCTGGTCGAAGAGCGCCCAGAACATGGAGACGAAGATGTAGAGCGGGATCAGGTTGAGCATGGCCTGAACGCCGTCGCGACTGAAGGTCTCTTCGAAGAAGCGGAAGCCGGCCGGGGGGATGTGAACGAACACCTTGCGTCCCATCCAGAACAGCAGGGTGGCGATCGCCATGAGGGCTCCGGGGACCCCGAAGGCCCAGCCGGGTCCGAATCGGGCGAGCAGCCAGGGAGTGAGGATCGTGGAGATCATCGCTCTCGGCGCTCTCCTGATGGTGGCTGTCCTGG
>CAZUXX010000073.1:0-307 GCA_964624215.1 uncultured Planctomycetaceae bacterium | reverse complement strand
CGAAGTTGATCGAGAAATAGTACCAGCCGAAGACCTTGGAGAGGAGGGGCTGGTTGGAGCGTCCGAACTGGTCGCCGACGTGGGCGGAGACGCAGGGTTTGATACCGCCGCCGCCGATGGCGATCAGTCCGAGTCCGACTCCGAGGAGGACTTTGGGAGCGATGCCGTGCAGGCTGGTGAGGTCCATCAGTGCCAGCACGCCGTGCCCCAGACAGTAGACGAGTGAGAGGGTGAGGATGGTGCGGTACTTGCCGAACAGCCAGTCGGAAACGATGGCGCCCACGATGGGGAAGAAGTAGACGGCGGC
>CAZUXX010000072.1:879-10539 GCA_964624215.1 uncultured Planctomycetaceae bacterium | reverse complement strand
GTTCTTCGGCTGAGGTCGCACCCCAACGATGCTCAGATCGTCGATCGCGCGAATCATGCGGTCGACGACACTCTCCTGCAGGCTCTCGCCGGGCTGCAGGTCTTCCAGTTTCCAGGGACTGGCGGCGGCCACCCGCTTGAGTTCACTGGTCCCCTGGTCGTCGATGTCGCCCGTTTCTTCGTTGACGGAGTACCGGCGAATCACGATTTCCCGTAACTGGTCGGGGGTAATGTCGAGCAGATCCCGTTCGATCCAGTCCGAGAAGCGTGTCGAGACGTTGATATCGACTTCGGCCAGGTACACCCGGTCTTCGTCGGGTCGACGGACGTAGTAGAGCCCCTTCTTGTCCTGCCGGGCCGAGGTGGCCTCTTCGAGCGGGTCGTCCTGCCCGCGGCGCTGACCGACGATCAGGTCGGAGAGAACCTCTTCGCCCTCGTAAAGCGTGATGCGGGTCCCGGTGATCCCGACTCCCTGAATTGCCGCCTCGTCGTCGGGATTGACGACCCCGAACCCGGCGTGCGAGTCCCGTGTACGGCTGGCGAGAGTTCCCCGCTGGATACCGATGGCCGAAGCGGCCGCCGTGGCAAGTTGTTCTTCGCCGTCCGCGGGATAATTGAAGTGCGAGGGAATCCGCCAGACGCCGTCGGTGTTGCGAACCTCGAAACGCTCGACGCGGTTCGAGACCGGATTCCACGCCGCGATGCGGATCGCCGTCGCCGTCGTCGGGTCCTGAAACCCGGGATAGAAGTCTTCGCCAACGTCGGTGTAACCCTGCACCTCGGGCGGTCGCGTCACCGAGTGTGTGACGACGGCCCCGATCACCGAGAGCGCCGCCACAGCGACGAACAGCAGGGTGCGGGTCATCTGGTTCATGGGTGCTGACCGGGAGAGAACCGGGAAGGAATCTGGAGGAATAAACGCACTATCGTCTGGATTTGACCATTCGCTCCTTGGCGATTCCACGCTGCTCGCCAAGCAGGCGGAAGCCAAGCACCATCAGGCCCACCATCAGCGGCAAGAGTGGTGGGAGCATCAGCGCCCGTGCCCGCACGGCGTTCTCCACAGCCTTGATCTGCTGGTTAGCCTCGTATTGCAGCGTGCGCTGGCGTGCGGCGAGTTCACTCTGGATTCGCCGGATCTCCTGCTCGACCAGCCGCGACTGCGCCTCGCGGACGGTGCGTGCCCGCTGCCGCTTTTCGCCGGGATCGATGTTCGGGTTCTGCTCGATCCGCTGGACTTCTTCCTCCACCTTTTCGCGGAGGCTGTTGATTCTCGCAGTTGCCTTCTCGTTGGCCTCCTGGGTCGCTCTGGTGAGCTGCTTCTGGAAGACCTCGCGGCGGACCTCGACCTGGGTGAGCGGCCGCGGCCTGCGGTAACGGCCCCGCAGGGCGAGGTACTCGTCGCTGCCAGCCAGGTCATCGCAGCAGTTGAGCAGGAAGGGGACGTTATCGACCGGAACGCGGAAATTGCCCCGCTCCCAGATGTTGAACACCACATCACTGATCAGATCGATGTCGGCCAGAACAACCGCATTGACGCCGTTCGGCTCGCGCGAACTGATACGGGCCGCAATGATGTAATTCTGGTTCCGCTCGCTGCGGTCGACCGTGTGATCGAGCGCGCTGGAAGGGACCTGAAATGGCTCGCCCCGCCCGGGAGCACCACCGCTCCAGCCGATCATCTGGTTGACATCGATGACTCCGGTTGTGCGTTGTCGCGAGCGGATCAGGGGCACGAAATCGAGACTCGAGAGCGGGTCCCGCTGGATGTGACCGGAATTGATGGTGATGACCTCGTGAAACGGTGCCGAGATCGGATGCTCCTGGTTCAGACAGGGAGCCTCGCCCTGATTGGTTCGCTCACTGGTCAGGAACATGATCTCGGGGTCGAGGTAGGCATAAACCGGGTGCGGATTGAACGTGTCGAATACGACTTCCTGCTTGTTCCAGCGAATGCCCAGCGTCTTGAGCAGCTGATCGAGTGCCGGCTTCTGGCGGAACCCGGTGAGCATCTGGATGGAGGTCAGCCCGGGGTAGTCCGTCAACCGCAGCGGGCTGGGCATGGCATCGACGATGATGATCGCCGGCCGGCCGGAGCGGAGGTACTCGTTCAGGTTGGCGATGCCCTCGTTCTCCAGCGTGGACGGCATCGCGGCCAGGAGGACATCCACATTCTGGTCGATCGGCTCGTCGGCCGGGACGCTGCGAACGTTGTACTGCTTTCGCAGTTCGCGAACGATCTTCCACTCCTGCCGCTCGCGGCGTCCATCCGGCAGGGTGACTTCCTCGCCGATCAGGTTGGCTGCGGTTCTCAGGATGCCGACCGTCAGGCGGCGGTCCTTGAGGACGGTACCGATCGAGCGGGTCAGTTCGTACTCGACGGGGGTTCCCTTGTCGAAGAAGGGGATCACCACCTGGTCCAGGCCACTCCGGACGACGATGCCCATAAAGATCGTTCGCGTGACCTGGCGTCCCCGTTCTTCCATGACACGGGTGACCGGCTCGACTCCCCACTTGATCGCCTCTTCGGCCTCGGGAGAGGCGGGGAGCGTATCGACGATACGCACCTGGACACGCTCTTTCCCGTCCAGATCGAGCTGGCGGAGGATGCCGTACAGGTTTTTCTGCACCTGCAGGTACTCTTCGGCGACGTCGGGAGTGATGTAGGCGTCGATGGTGACCGGGTTTCGGGGATCGATCCGGTCGAGCATCTGCCCTGTTGTCGGAGTGAGCGTGTAGAGGTTCTCTTCCGTCATATCGAGCCGCATCGCCGCGGCCTTCGAACTGATATAGCTCAGACTGACCACGGTAATCGCCAGCGACAGGACGCGCAGGGCGTATTGCCAGCCATAGCTGACCCCCTGGGGGCTTCCTCCCCAGAGTCGCCGGCCAACGACAACAGCGTTGAGGTACAGAAAGAAGGCAGCCAGCAGGCCGAAATAAACGACCCCGCTGACGGGCACCATGCCCAAAGCGAAGTACGACAGGTTGCCTCCCACACTCAGCGGCTCGCGGAAGCCGGTCATCTCGCGGAGAGCCTCAAGCCCGGGAAGGTTGTCGATATAGACCGGGATCGCACAGAGGGCCGCGCCGAGCACGAACGCGACGGTGGCGCTGCTGGTCAGGACGGAGGCGAACATGCCGATGGCGACCAGTGCCGCCCCGGCGACCCAGTAGCCGAGAAAGGTCGACCAGATGACCCCCCAGTCGGGTTCCCCGATCCAGGCCAGGACGACGGCGTGCGAGAGGGAGAAGGCCAGGATGACGGTATACGTGAACAGCGCAGCCAGGTACTTGCCCAGCAGGATGTCCCAGTCGCTGCCGGGGAGCGTGAACAGCAACTCGTCGGTACCGAGCTTCTTCTCGTCGGACCAGATCGACATGGTGATCGCCGGAATGACGAACACCAGCAGTTGGGGGAACCATTCCGTGAGCTGATCGAGACTGTTCTCGTTGTTCGCGAAGAATTCGTCGTCGAACGCGGCGTACGCCCCCGCGACGACGAACGCGATGATGAACAGGTACCCCAGAATGCTCGAGAAGAAACTGAGGACGTTTCTCCGGAAGACGGCGAGTATGACGTGCGGATGAAACATGGTTTCTCTGGGCGGCTCAATCGAGTAGCGACCTGCCAGGGGACACGTTGCCGTGGCCGGTTCACCCCGGATGATGTCCCTCGGCAAGTGCCGTCCGGGCCATGGCCGGGTCGGCCATCCCGGACGTCGGTCCTCCCGTCAGCTGACGGAAGCGTTCCTCCAGATCGGGATTGCCGGCGGCCATCTCTTCGACACTGCCGTCGAAGATCAGTTTCCCCAAATTGATCAGCAGGACCCGTGTGCAGACGGCCTTCACCTCCGCGAGGATATGCGTCGACAGGAGAATCGTCTTCGTCTGACCGAGTGAACGGATGAGATCGCGGACATGAAACGTCTGGTTGGGGTCCAGCCCGCTTGAGGGTTCGTCGAGAATGAGGATTTGTGGATCGTGGAGCAGGGCGTGCGCCATGCCGACCCGCTGCCGGTATCCGCGGGAAAGCTTGCCGATTGTTTTCACCCAGACGTCTTCGAGCGAGCACTTGTCAGCGACGTACTCCATGCGGTCCTTGAGCTGGGTCTCGCTCATGCCACGGGCGCGGCCGAGGTAGCGTAACAGCCCCGCGGGAGTCATTTCGTTGTACAGGGGCCCGTTCTCCGGGAGATACCCGACGAGACGGCTGGCTTCGATGCGATTGGTAAAGACATCGTGCCCCCCGATGCGGGCCCGTCCGCGGCTGGGGGCCAGATAACCGGTCAGCAGCTTCATTGTGGTGGACTTGCCGGCACCGTTCGGGCCGAGAAATGCGGCCACCTGTCCGCGCGGGACGGAGAACGTCACATCCTGGGTTGCAGCAAAATTGCCATAGAACTTGCTCAGGCCAATGGCCTCGATCATGGCTCCGTCGGTCGAGGGGGAACTCATCTGGCTTTTGTCAGTACCAAATCGTGGCAAGCGTACGTCAGGAATCGGCCTTCAGGACGGATCAGGAATCGTTCGTGGCAAGCGGACTCAGCGGGTCATCTCCTTCTTCCTGGCTTCGTACTCGGCAATCCAGCGGGCAGGCTCCTCTTCAAAGGCGGCTTTGCAACCGCTGCAACAGACATAGTACGTCTTGCCCTGGAACGACACCGGAATCGTTCCCAGCCCGGCCGAGATGATGCACGTGCGGTCGCCGTAGTCGGTGTCGCTGAGCGCAAACGAGGTGCCCTCCCGCTGCGCGGCCAGCGTGTCGAACCGGCGAAAGGTCGTCCCGCGTTTCCGCGAGATCTCCAGCAGATAGCGATTGTTCTCCTGCTGGTTCAGAACGACCTGCCACTGTTCCCTGTCGTCGGCCGGCTCTTCTTCGGTCAGCTGGAGGGCATAGGTTCGCTGGGGTTTGTTGTTCTCTCCCTGGAACTCCTCCACCGGTTTGCTGAAGGTTCCGGCAAACTTGCGCTCCACTCCCTTGTCGTCGGTGGTGGTCATTTCGAATCGGTCCTGTGCCGGGTTGAACGTCAGCCGCGCCTCCTGAAAGTAGGCTCCCTTGGGGGCGGACATGACGAGGGCCGGCTGATTGCGGTTCGTGCGGAAGTCCCAGATCCAGGTCTGCTGTTCACCGGGACTCTGTCCGGCGATCCGTCGCTGCCGGACCGCGTTCCACTGGTCCCGCAGGATCTGCAGCGGCTTCATCGCGGCGAGAACGTCATCGCGTGTAAACGAGGGCTCCTCTGCCGGTTCTTCAGACGCGGTCGCCTCTGCCGAGGCTGCTTTCGATCCCCCACCCAGCGAGATCATCGGCAGGGGGGCCGGTGCCGGTTCGGCCGACGTGTTCTTGCCGGGGGCTCCCGGGGCTCCGGCAGCAACGATCGTCGTGGGATCCGACGATTCAGAGGACACGGGGACCGGTTCTTCCGAACAACCCGGGCTCCACACCAGCAGGAGGATCAGCAATGCACGGTGGACGGACATGGACGACTCTCCGAAGATCAGCGGCCGGGGGTTGAGTTCATCAGGAAGGCATCAAGGTCGGAACTGCCGTCACGTTACGGCTGCCCGGGACCGGTCGCAACCGAGCCCCGGCGTTTGTTCCATCATACACACTCGTCCTTCGACGGGCGCAATCGGTGATGTCGCACGAGTTTGATTTCATAGAGCGGGTGAAATCCCGGCAGCGTCCGCACGCGGCCGTGCCGACGGGCATCGGCGATGATGCCGCCGTGCTCACGGTTGCCGGTGGAACCGGACTGGTCGCGGTGGACCTGATTGCGGAAGGGAGACACTTCTGCGTGCCCCCGGCGACGGCCGAACTGGTGGGGAGAAAGGCCCTGGCCGTCAATCTCAGTGATATTGCGGCGATGGCCGGTCGCCCCCAGGCGGCCTTTGCGGCAGTTCTGCTCGACCGCCGACGCGGCCGGGGCTTTGCCGACAAGTTGATGTCGGGACTGGAACAGCTTGCAGCCGAGTTCGACGTTGCCCTGGCCGGAGGTGATACAAATACGTGGGACGGGCCGATCATCATCAGTGTGACCGTCACCGGCGAGCCGACGGGACGGGGCCCGGTGCTGAGACAGGGAGCACGTCCGGGAGACTGGATCCTCGTGAGCGGCCCTCTGGGAGGGAGTCTCGACGGCGGCCGTCACCTGACATTTCAGCCACGGGTGGAGCTTGCCTGCCGGCTGCACGAAGCAGTCGAGCTGACGAGCATGCTCGATGTGAGCGATGGACTGGGACGCGACGTGCGGCACCTGACGATCGGGCAAGGGCTCGGCTGCCGGCTCTTTGCGGAGCAGATTCCGGTGCATTCCGACGTCCCGTCGCTGCCTGACGACGAACGGATCTTGCGTGCTCTGGGGGACGGTGAAGATTTCGAACTTGCGTTCACCGTCAGTCCAACCGACGGAGAACGTCTGCTGGGCGATGCCCGCTTCGATGGACTTGTCTGTGTGGGAGAAGTCGTTGAAGAGCCGACTGTGAGTCTGGTCTTGCGCGATGGACGCGTCGCTCCCTTGGAGGAAATCGGTTTCGAGCACGGGTTCTGACGTTCGACGGAAGCGAGTCACAGGTCGGAATCGTCACCGCCCGGGCGGCGGCATGCTGTCGGCGGAAAGCGGTGCGTCGTAAACTCGTCCTCCGGAATCTGAATCGAAGGAGACGTTGATGGGTTGCCGACCGAACTGCTGGATCCGGACCGGGGGGATTCTGGCCGCGCTCGCCGTGGCCATGGGAGCCTTTGCTGCGCACGGTTTGTCGAGCCGGTTTGTCGAGTGGTACGCGAACCAGGAGCGTGAGGTGAACGGGAAAATGGTCCCGGTGGCCGACCGGTATCTGGACGTGTTCGAGACAGCCGCCGAGTACCAGATGTCCCACGCCCTGGGTGTGATTCTGACGGGCATTCTGATGCAGGCAGCCGGTCCCAGTCGCTGTCTGAAAGTCGCCGGCTGGTCATTCACCCTGGGGATCGTGCTTTTCTCCGGCAGCCTGTACCTGATGACGATGACGGATCAGGTCTGGCTGGGAATGGTGACCCCCTTCGGCGGAACCCTGTTTCTCGTCGGATGGGTCGCGCTGGCGACCGGCGGTCTGTGTCGGGCATCCCCTGTCGATCCGGCGGCGGAACCGTCAGCGGAGAGTGCGTAGCCTGCGAGTCTCTCAAGTGGTCGTTTGAGGTGTTGCTTCCCTCCTTGTGACGAATGGAACCGGTGAACAGCATGCTGATCTTCGACGCACATCTTGACCTGGCGTGGAATGCAGTCGAGTGGAACCGGGACCTCGAACGTCCGATTGACGAGATCCGCGACTTCGAGAAGCACTTTCACGACATCGTGCCGGGCGACTGCATGGTCACCTACGGCGAGATGCGGGCCGGACAGGTCGGGATGGTGATTGCGACTCTGCTGCCCCGACTGCATCGGAAAGACAAGGAGTTCACGTTCTACCAGTCGCGCGAAGCTGCACATGGTGCGGCGGTCGGTCAGCTGGCGTACTACCGGGCGATGGTTGCGAAAGGGGTTCTGAAAGAACTGCCGACCGGAGCGGCCGTCGCACAGCATGCCGATCACTGGCGGAGCTATCTCGCGCAGCCGGATCCCGAAGCGAAGACGCCGCCCATCGGGTTTGTTTTGAGCATGGAAGGGGCTCCGCCGATTCTTTTCCCGGAACAGGTGCAGACGTGGTTCGAATGGGGGCTGCGAATTGTCGGCCCGGCGCATTACGGACCGAATGAGTACTGTCACGGGACCGGGAGTGAAGGTCCGCTGACCGATGACGGCCGGAAGCTGCTCCGCGAGATGCAGCGGGTCGGCATGCTGCTGGATGCGACCCATCTGGCAGACGACTCGTTTTGGGAAGCTCTCGATCTGTTCGGCGGGCCGGTGCTGGCGAGTCATCACAACTGCCGCAGTCTGGTTCCGGGTGACCGTCAGCTGACCGACGATCAGATTCGCGCGCTGATTGCCCGCGGCGCCGTGATCGGGGCCGCGTTTGACAACTGGATGCTGACGCCGGGATGGAAGAAGTACGTGACCCCGCTGGAGTCGGTAACGATGGAGAACGTGGCCGACCATGTCGACCACGTCTGTCAACTGGCGGGGAACACCGAGCACAGCGGGATCGGAACCGACCTGGACGGCGGGTTCGGGAAAGAGCAGTCCCCCTCGGACATGGAAACGATTGCGGCCGTGCAGCGGTTCGCGGAAATCCTCAGTCGCCGGGGATATTCGGACGACGACATCGAGCGAATCTGCTGGAAGAACTTCGTCAATTTCCTCGCGAGACATCTGCCCACAGGAGGCGACTGATCTTTCTCCGTCTCGTATGAGCGGGGCCCGGTCTTCTGGGTGGCAGGACTTCGGAACGGGTGTCGCGAGTCCGGCGCCCCTCCTTCATGGAGCGTCGCCGGCACTGCCCGTGGGCAATTCACTGCGAATCGCGGAGGAAACGCAGTCTCTCCATCGGTTTCGTGACAGACCGAACCAACGAACGGCGAGCGTGTCGGAAAAATCTGGCCCGACCGGGTCGAAACGGGCTGATTGAGGCGGCGAACGGAGCGGTCTGTCGGTGTCTGCGAGTTACGTCACAAAACACTGGTGGGAAGGACACGTTGACATTGTCCTGCGCGCCGGTGGCGCAGCGGGCGGCAAGACGTAAGCTACTGACGGTTCTCAGCTTAGCACGCGAGGTTTGTCGCTGTTCCCGTCTGACGATTCCTTGACCGGGCCAAGGGGAATCGTACACTTGAGTGCGACACGGCGAGAGCGGCAACCTGCCCGGTGCAGCAGTGAGATGGGCCAGTGGTTGTCGATTCCCAGCGTATCGCAGACGCCTCGGGCAGCGTGCCACGGGGCCGCGTCCGGAGGGGGAAACGCTCGGAGTCGAGACTTTGGATCAGTCGAGCGAATTCAAGGAGCTCGTACGGGCGAGGACCGACCTCGTCGAACTGATCGGCGAATCGGTGGGGCTGCGAAGCCTTCATGGGGGGCGGGAGTACGTTGGCCTGTGCCCGTTTCACGACGACCATAACCCCTCGCTGCACGTCTATCCCGATCGCCAGAGCTATCGCTGCTGGGTTTGTCAGGCGGGAGGGGACTGCTTCAGCTTTGTGATGGAAGAAGCCCGGGTCGGGTTCCGCGAAGCGCTGGAACTGCTGGCCCGGCGAGCCGGACTGGAACTGCCGGCGCGACGGGAGCGCAGCCGCGAGGGAAGCTCGCAAAAGCCACAGGTGCTGGAAGCACTCCACTGGGCACAGGGACAGTTCCACGACGCACTGGTGAACTCCCCGGCCGGTCGGCGGGCGCTCGATTACCTCCGGGGACGCGGCTTCACCGACGACACGATTCGCCACTTCAGACTCGGATATCATCCGGATGACTGGGAGTGGCTGCAGCGCAGAGCCGGCCAGCAGTTTTCACCGCAGATTCTCCTGGAAGCGCGGCTGATCGGCGAACGTGAAGCAAAGCGGCCGGGGGACCGTGTCAGCTATTACGACAACTTCAAGAACCGGGTTCTGTTTCCGATCTGCAACGAGCGGGGTCAGACCGTTGCCTTCGGTGGCCGCGTGTTGCCGGGCGACGATGACAGTCGCGGGAAGTACTGGAACAGTCCCGAGAGCATCGTCTTTCACAAGAGCCGGACCGTTTACGCACTGGAT
>CAZUXX010000072.1:0-869 GCA_964624215.1 uncultured Planctomycetaceae bacterium | reverse complement strand
GAGGGTTACACCGATTGCATTGCTGCCCATCAGGCCGGGGTGACCAACGTGGTCGCGACGCTGGGGACGGCCCTCACCGATCAGCATGTCACGACGCTGAAGCGGTTCGCCCGCAAAGTGGTCCTCGTTTACGACGGAGATGAAGCGGGTCAGGACGCGGCCGCACGGTCTGTCGAGCGGTTCCTGGCACAGGACGTCGACCTGCGGATTCTGACCTTGTCTGCCGGGCAGGACCTGGCCGACTTTATCACCGAACAGGGGCCAAACGCACTGCGGGAGCGAATCGAGCACAGCGTCGAAGGTTGGGAATTCAAGTTTCAGGCGGCATTGCGGCAATACGGACTCGACTCGGTCGATGGTCGGCAGAGGGTTCTCGACGAAATGCTGGAACTGCTTCGGGCGGCTCCCCGGATGTCGGAGCATGTTCGGGAGGGGCTGCTGCTGAGCGATCTGGCGCAGCGGCTGGGGCTGTCGGACGAAGCGGTCCGGAGCCGGTATCGCGAGATTCGTGTGCAGGCGGCCCAGCGTCGTCCCGCTCCTGTCGAACCGTCCCGGCAGGTGCATCCGGACGTGGCCCGCATCCTCTCGGGGAAGGCGAGCACGGAGGACCGTTACGAGCTGGCTGTGTTGGAAGTTTTTCTTTCCAAGCCGTCGCTGGTGTCATTCTTACAAGGCGAACTGAGTCCCGAGGCCTTCAAGAACCGCGTCTTGCGGCGGGTCTACGAGATTGGACTGGAATTTGCGAGTTCGACCCCGCAGCCGACGTTTGAAGGGCTGCTGGGGCAAGTGGAACACCCCGACTACAAACGACTTGTCGTCTGGATTGACGATCAGGCGCGGTTGAAGGGGTTACACGCTCAACTCCAGGA
>CAZUXX010000071.1:0-10647 GCA_964624215.1 uncultured Planctomycetaceae bacterium | reverse complement strand
TCGTGGTCCCCCGGTCGATGGCTTGGCGTCCCGGCTACGAAGACAACTTTCTTGCGTCCGCCAGCGAGGGGGAGTCGCTTCAGGCGAATGTCCTTGAACTCGACCTTCATCGGCGGACCGGAATGAAGCTGCAACGCGAGCAGGCCGTGCAGGTCGAGCCCCTTGGGGTCATTGTCGATCAGATGGACGGTCTGATGACCGTTGAGGCTCAGGGTGATTTCGTTGCCGACCGCCTTGATCCGGTAATCGTTCCACCCGTCCCGGTTGAACTTCGAGAGCAGTTCCCCGGCGTCACCGACCTGTTCGATCTGTTTGCCGGCTTCATCAAAGGTGACCTTCTGTCCGCGTGTGGCGAGCACTCCCCGCTGTGCTTCGTCGTAAAGGCAACCGATCCAGTTACCCGCCCGGTCGATGTCGGCCTGATAACCAATGACGTGCCCGTCTTCACGGAGCGCGCCCCGGAACTGGATGCCACTGTTCGCGGAATCGCTCCCGGTGATGCGGAACTTCAGCCGCAGTTCGAAATCGTCGACTTCCCCGTGGTCCCAGACGAGGAAGCTGTTGTGGTCAAGACGACGCTCGGCTGTGGACTCGGCGGTGATGGCTCCGTCCGAGACGGTCCAATAGGCTTCGTCCCCCTCCCAGGCCTTCCATCCATTGAGCGTGTTTCCGTCGAAGATCGGCTTGAAACCGGCCTCGTCGTCCGCGCCGGCCGGCGAAATCAGGACAGCAGCGAGCAGGAGGGCGAGCAATGAACGCGACATCTATGATTCTCCGGTTCCAGCGCCCGCTCCGAGCGCGAGCGAATGGGGTCCACGACCAGCACACCGATCAACCAGAAGCGATTCGTTAGGCTATTCCGGCCGTTCTGGCGTTGCAACGCAGCCTCCCGCGGCATCGGAGACCCCGGATGCCATCTTCTGTGGCGCGCCCCCGCTGGGCCGCCCCGCTTCTGTCGAGCCGGAGGACGAACTTCCCGGATGGTCGCCGAGCGCGCAGCCGCAACGGGACAAGTCTGTTGGCCGCCTGCTTCTTGAGCGTGAACCACCCGATTGAAACCCGGGGAAAGTCCCGGTCGATTCGAGTCACGCGGCGTACGAGCCACAGCGGATGCGCACTCGAGTTGCCAATTGGAATCGTGTTTGCACTCGGGGAGGGACCCCTGCTGAGCCAGTCGCCGGCAATGTTGTCGGCGGCTGGCCTCTTCTCTGGAGACTTCGATGACACCTCTTCCGTTTCTGGCGACCCTGGGACTGGCGTGCTGCGGGATCCTTGCCGGCCCGTCGCTTGTGTTTGCCCAGCAGGAGAACCCCCTGCCGGCTCCGCCGGCGTCCGCAGCCGAACCTGACGGCGGCGAGGGGTTCGAAATCTACAACCGCGGCCCCCTGCACGAAGCGTTTGCCGTCCCGGCGTCGCTCGAGCCGGTCGAGGGGATCGTGATCGAGCGGGAGCCCCCCGAACCAATCGACGAGATTCCTCCGGAGCAGCGACCCGAAGGGGAGAACGTCGTCTGGGTGCCCGGGTACTGGTCCTACGATCAGGATCTCGACGACTTTCTGTGGGTGAGCGGAGTCTGGCGTGACATGCCTCCGGGCCGGACGTGGGTCCCCGGTTCGTGGACACAGGGACGTCAAGGATTCCGGTGGGTTCCGGGGATGTGGGTCGACGAGTCCCAGGAGGCTCTGAGCTACCTGCCGGAGCCACCGCAAAGTCAGGATCATGGTCCCTCCAGCCCCAGGCCGAGTGATGAATACTTCTGGGTGCCCGGCAACTGGGTCTATGTCAGCAGTGATTATCGCTGGCAACCCGGGTACTGGGCTCCCCTGCAACCGGGTTACGTGTGGGTGCCTGCCTGCTATCTCTGGACTCCCTATGGCTACACCTATGTGGCCGGGTATTGGGATTATCCGCTGGCCAATCGGGGCCTGGCGTATGCTCCGGTGTACTTTCACCACCATCATCATCGCGGACGGTATCAGCCGCATGTGGTGCTGGATTCGTGGGGCCCGTTGATGGTCAATCTCTTCGTGCGGCCGGGGGCGAGGTCGTACTACTTCGGAGACTATTACGACAACCGTTATCTCAGTGGCGGCTATTACCCGTTTGCCTACTACGGTCGCCGCGGCGGATATGATCCCCTTTACACCTACTACAACTGGCGGCTCGGGGACGACTTCGGCGTCCGCCTGGCCCGCTGGCAAAGCTACTATGCGCGGAACCCGGACTTCCGCCCGCGGCGAACGTTTCGTGAACAGCGCCAGTTCATCTCCCGTACGGACAATCGCATCGCCCACGCGAGCACGATCACCACGGAACTGGATGCACTGACGCAGGCGGACGAGGCTCCGGTGCGGATCACGCGGATTTCACCGCAGGAGCGGGAGGCAATTACACAGACAGCGCGTGAACTCAGAGACTTCTCGTTGCAACGTGGTCGCCGGGGAGAGGCCGAAGCTCGCCCGGAGGCAGAAGGGCGCGCCCCCCAACTCCGGATTCCGCGCCTTCGCGCAGCGACGCGTTCTCAAGCACCGGGAGATGCGGATGCCCGGTTGGGGAGCGAAGAGCAGGCTGACAGAGCCCCTGGTGTTCGTCCCGGGAGTGTGCCACCCGCTCCTTCCGAGTTAAGGGATCGTGCGGCGACGGAGCGCGAAAACCGGGCCATTCCGCAAGAGCGGCGTCCCGGACGAGAGCGAGAGCCGGAGAGGCGCACGCCGGAAGGTCGCCCTCCTCAGGAGCGACCAGACCGCGAGGCGCCTCCACGGATCCGGCCAGAGTCGCAGGGAACCGGTGAGCCACAGCCATCGGAAGATCCGCGGCGCCCGGGGCGCGGCAGCGATCGATCCTCACGGGTGATGTCGCGACTGCCTCAGGTCGAGCTGCCGCAGGAAGACGCCTTCGGTGAGTTGCCAGAGATTCGCCGCCAGCCTGGCGACGTTCGCGGCCCCGGGCGTGGCAGTGGTAACGCTCCCGGCGGTCGGACTCCCGGTAGTCAGCCCCCACGAGGACAGGCACCGCGTGGGAACGCTCCGAACCGTCCAGGTGCGAATCCGAGGGCACCCCGTGGAAACCAACCGGGAACCAATCAACCGCGCGGGCCTAATCAACCGCGTAGCCCTCGTTCGGGCGCACGTGAAGACACGCAACCGTGGGGACGTCCCGAGGCGGCACCGCGAGGTTCGAACCGTCCGCAGACTGGCGGCCGCGGGTCGCAGGGGCCACAGCCACCCCGGGGGAATCCGCAGCCGCGTGAGAGTGGCTCGTCTGCACCGGGAAACAGCCCCGGCAATGCTCCCCAGTCGCCACCTGAACGGGACGACTGAATCGATTAATCAACAGTCTTCCTCAGCCTCCAGCCCCGTTTCGTTCGTGCGATCCGGGGCTGGTTTCGTAAGGCGTCGATCGCACAGCGCACGGAGCGGTTGAGTGACGACCGCAGCCGGGCTCGGTGTTTTGCAACAGGGCGGGACGATGTACGTGCGACGGGATGTCTGTCTCAGGATTGCCCCGACTCCGAGGCCGGGCCCTTGCCGAATCGGATGTGAGTCCGGGCTGAAACTGACAGGCGGCATTGCCTTTGCACGAAAAGCTCGTGAGACGAATTTCATCCGCGTTCCCTCAGATGGCGGAGCGCATTCTCCGAAGGAGTGAACTCATGGCGACTTCCATGGAACAACATAAAGACACCGGCCCGGCGGCCGGCCAGCAGTCCACGCACCCCGGTCAGCCTCAGGACAGACGCAGCCGCGCGGAGATCGAGGCAGAACAGGTTGGGGAGGCGACTCGTCAGGCAGCCGACGAGACCCGTTCGGCGGCCCGCGAAATGGCACACGACGCAAAACAAGCCGCGAAGGAGGCAGTGCAGACGGCACGGCAGACTGCCCGCAAAACGATGGATGACGTCGGCGAGGAGTGCTGCAGTTTCGTCGACAGGCAAAAGGCGAAGGCAGCCGGTGAACTGGAAACGGTCGCCTCCGCAGCCCACCGAGCCGCAGACAAGCTGGAAGAAGAGGAAGACCCGAACCTGGCGCGATACACGCGCAGCGCGGCGAACCAGGTCGATCGCGTCGTGCGTTATGTCCGCGAGCGGGATCCACGCCAGATTCTTCACGACACCGAAGACCTCATTCGCCGCCACCCGGAGATTGCGTACGGCGGAATGTTCATGGCAGGTCTGGCAATCGCACGGTTCATGAAATCGTCGGCCCGGCGCGAGGAGACCGAGACGCATTCGGCAGGTCTGCCGGCACTTCGGACTCCGGCGGAAGAGCAGGAAGTCCCGCTCACATCGGGGAGCCCCGCACCAGTGCACGTTGGTCCTGTCTCGTAGCACACCGAACCGGCGGCTCCGCTTCGGGCGCCGGCATCACTGAAACACAAACGAGGAGAGGACCATGAAACCTGCAGAGACCCCAACCGCTCATAACAGGATCGCGGAGTCTCACGAAACGAACGGCCGTAGCGTCGTTGCGCTGGTGAAGGAACTTCGTGACGAAACCACTCTCCTGTTCCGGCAGGAGATCGCACTGGCCAAAACGGAGATGTCAGAGAAGGCCTCGCGCTTGAGCCGCAACGCCGCCTACATCGCGGCCGGAGCGGCGATTGCAACCGCCGGTTGTATCGCGCTGATGATTGCCGCGATCGGCGGGTTGTACGCCGTGCTGGTTGCAGCCGGAATGGCTCACATGACAGCCGGATGGCTGTCTCCGCTGATTCTTGGCGTGGTGGTGCTGGCGATCGGATATGTCCTGGTGCAGATGGGTGTTTCATCCATCAGGGAAGAGTCCGTCGTACCCGAACACACCGCTGAATCGCTTCAGGAAAACAAGGACTGGATCAAGGACAAGGTGACCCAATGAGAACCGAATACACCAACGGCAATACGAACTACGAGCGAATGGATTCCAGTGCTCTCCACCATGAGATCGATCGAACGCGTCACGATATGGACGTGACGCTCGATGAACTTGGCGACCGGCTGCAGCCGCGGCATCTCCTGGACGACCTGATCGACTTTGCGAGGTCCTCGGGGGCCACTGACCAGGGGCGGCGGCTTGCCGGGCATGCAAAAGAGACGGGCGAGTCGTTGCTCCGGGTGATCCGCGGGAATCCGATCCCGGCCCTGATCACGGCGGCAGGGGCCACCTGGCTCGCCATCGAGGCGGGACGCGAGCGGAGCGAACCGACCGTGAAGACGACTCGCTGGCATCGCGGCGTCGCGGCGTGGCATCCGGACTACGACTGGACCGATTCCACGGAGCCGGAAGAGTCGTGGTCGGAACGTGCGACCGCAGCACTCGAGCAACTGAAACAGACGCTCGGGGATACCAGTCAGTCTGCGGCAGACCAGATCCGTGCCGTGGCAGCGCGGGTGCTGGCCTTCTCCGGCCACAAGCGGCGCGACATTCATGCCCAGTGCGCCGATCTCAGAGAGCACAGTGGCTCCTTCGTCGATGCCCGCACCGGCAAACCGTACACGGATTCCTATGAACGTGACTGGCGCAACCTTGCCGCGTGCGATTACGCGGCCGAGTGCGACAGTTCACTGACCGAGAAGGAGGGAGTTCGGGAACAGGCGGCGAAGACCCTGCAGCGAGTGCAGTCGACGCTGGGCAATACCGGCCGCTCGGTCCGCGAAAAGATGGCGGAACTGTCGCATCACATCGGGGAGTTCGTGCAGCAGTCGCAGGATGTCTCGTCGGACTTCACGCACAGGATGCAGGAGCGGACTCGCTCGCTGGGACACAAAGCGAGCGAGTACGGCAATGCCGCGTGGGCGGGGATGCAGCAGGCCGGCACATCGATGCGCGAGGGAACGCGATCGGCGGCCCGGCAGGCACGCCGCAGCTACGAGTACAGTTGCGACCGCCTGCAGCGTGCGGCGGACGAGCAACCGCTCGCTGTGGGGCTGGGCGCGCTGGCGCTCGGTGTCCTGTCAGGTCTCCTGCTGCCGCGGACACGCACGGAAGACCGGCTGATGGGCGAGGCAGCGGACGAGGTCAAGGACCAGCTTCGCAGCGCCGGTCGCGAGACCCTTCGCGAAGGTCAGCGGGTTGCAAGCGACGTTGCCCAGGCGGCGATGGACGAAGCCGAACAGCAGGGACTGACCCCCGGTCAGATGGCGGAATCCGCCCGCGAGACGGTGCACCAGGCGGTCGAAACCGTCCGGAAGGAAGGGAAAGGGGCGGCCGGTGACCTGAAGCAACGGGTCAGCAAGGTCGCCGAGGCTGCAAAGTCGACCGCCAAGGAGGATCTGAAGCCGCACTCCTCCGGAGCGCAGCCTTCCTGAGCAGTACACAGCGAACACTGCGAGAACCAAATTGAGCGGCAGTCATGGCTCCGAACGTGGCTGTCGCTCGCTTTTTCTATTGGGGCAACAGGGAACGCAGGTAGGCTCCGTAGCTGTTCTCTCCGAACTCGCTGGCGAGTCGCTCGAGTTGTTCGTCGGAGATGTACTTCATGCGCCAGGCGATTTCTTCCGGACAGGCGATCTTCAGGCCTTGCCGCTGTTCGAGGATGCTGACGAAGTTCGTTGCTTCCTGCAGTGAGAGATGAGTTCCCGTGTCGAGCCAGGCGGTGCCTCGGCCGAAGATTTCGACATGCAGTTGCCCGCGCTCGAGGTAGGCGCGGTTGACGTCGGTGATTTCGAGCTCTCCACGTGCGGACGGCCGAATCGACCGCGCGATCTCGACGACCTGCTCGTCGTAGAAGTAGAGACCTGTCACCGCCAGTCGCGACTTCGGGCGAGCGGGCTTTTCCTCGATACTGAGGGGCCGCCCCTGGGGATCGAGTTCGACGACGCCGTAGCGGTGCGGGTCGCGGACCTGGTAGGCGAACACCGTCGCCCCCGCCTGCCGCGCACTGACCTGCTGCAGCCAGCGGGACATGCCCTGTCCGTAGAAGATGTTGTCTCCCAGGATCAGGCAGCTTGGTCCGCCGGAGACGAATGTCTCGCCGATGAGGAAGGCCTCGGCCAGTCCACCGGGATGGGGTTGCTCGGCGTACTGGAGCGACAGCCCCCACTGGCTGCCATCGCCCAACAGCCTCTGGTAGAGGGGCAGATCAACCGGTGTGCTGATGACCAGGATTTCGCGAATGCCCGCTAGCATTAATGTCGCCAGCGGGTAGTAGACCATCGGCTTGTCGTAGACGGGAAGCAACTGCTTGGAGACGACCCGGGTGGCCGGATAGAGCCGTGTTCCGCTCCCGCCGGCCAGAATGATTCCTTTGCGCACGGCAGCCATCAGGCATGGTCCCCAGAAGCTCGTTTGTTGCTGAAGCGGCTGCGTCTTCGGCCGGAGGCGATCCGGCCACAGCCGCCGTGTGTGAACGTGCGATCCGGCACAGTTCCTGCGACCGGGTTGTCCAGGACTCGTCAAACCCCCCGCGACCATCGATCTTTCGGAACGAATCGACCGCGGATGCTCCACCCGGAGGTGGCTCGTCTGCTACGCTGGGATGCTCTCCCGTTTCCCAGGACGTTTCTGCAATTCTCATGCGATCCGACAGGTGCATGCAACGGTCCGGCTGTGTCGAGTCAGTTCGCACGCTGCTGGTCGTGCTCGCGATTGCACTTCTGACAGGGCCGACCGCAGCCCGTGCCGACATTAGCGCCTCGATCGGCTTTCAGGGGTATCTCAAAGCGGGCCGGTGGACTCCCGTGACGCTCCGAGGGGTCGGTCCGGCCGTTCCCGTAGACGAATTGTGTCTGGCCATCAGCGATCCGGATGGCCAGCCGGTCGAGTTTCCGCTTGTGCGAAACGGAGATGTTCTGGAGGGAACCATTCTGGCTGGCCGGCTCGAAGCTCCGCTGATTCTGAAGAGGCGGACGGGTGACCGGGAGTCGGTGCTCGCCCGGTTTTCCCAGGGGCAGGACTTCGTCACCGATCGGCAATCAACGGACCACTGGGTGATCGTGGGAGATCATCCGGGTTTTGAGGCCGCCGCAGAACTGATGGAGCAAACCGGACGGAGTGTTGCCGGTCCGGCGGTCCGTCTGCTGGAGTGTGCTCCGGACGAATTCCCCCGCGACTGGCAGCGACTCGGCAGTGTCGACCTGGTTGTCCTGGGTCCGCTTTCCCTCGAAGCTGATCAGTTCGAAGCTCTGCAACTATGGGTTCGACAGGGGGGCCGGCTGGTGATCGCTGTCGGTTCCCAGGCCGACTGGTACTCGGCGAGTCCACTGGCGAGCTGGGTTCCGGTGCGGATTTCGGAAGCCTACACCGAGTGGCAGGTGGAACCGTTGATGAGTCAGGTGCAAAGCTTCGTCGAGAATGCACCGACACCCCGGACGATCGAACGACCCCGGCTGAGCCGGTTGGAGGTATCCTCCGGTCGCGTGCTGGTCGAAGGTCCCAACGGGGTGGTCACGGCCCGGTCCCCGTACGGGTTCGGGACCGTCGCCGTTGCGGGGATTGATCTCTCGGCTCCTCCCTTCGCCCGCCGGCCCGAGAGCCGGGATGCAGAGACGGAGACCATTCTCTGGGCCGGTCTGCCCCAGTTCTGTGTCCAACTGGCCGGGCTGACGCTTCCTCCTCCGGTGGACGAGAACCGGGACCGGAGGCTCAATCTCGCGCCGACGGGAGTGAGCGATCTGCAATCGCAACTAACAGGGATTCTCGATGACTACCCGGGAGTCAACCGGCCGTCGAGCTGGAACGTCATCGGGCTGTTGGCGGTGTATCTGCTGCTCATTGGACCGGTCGATTATCTGCTTGTGCATCGCCTGCTCAAGCGGCCTCAGCTGACGTGGGTGACGCTGCCGGTGTGGATCGTTCTGGCGGCGTGGTGGACTTCGGGTCTGGCCGTTGCGAGCAATGGAACGACGCGACAAGCGAATCAGATCGACATCTGGGACATTGCCACCGACACGAATGTCCAGCGGGTGCGGAGCTGGTTCTCGGTCTACAGTCCACAGACGACGGTGTATGACGTTTCGTCGTCACTGGTGACTCCGTCGGCCGACGGCCCGGGACGTTTCGAGCGACTGGGCTGGCTGGCCCGGCCTGAAGACGGCTTTCGAGGGATGTATCGCCGGGGCGGGCTGTCATTGGGTGGCACCGGCTACCGCCAGTCCAACGACGGGACGGGGCTGGATGGCGTCCCGATCGAAATGTGGTCGAGCAAGGGCTTCAGCCTGGTGGCCGAAGGAGAGTTGCCGGCGGGAGAGCCCCTGGCGGAATGTGTTCAGGAATACGATGCCACAGGCCGGCTGCGGCGCTGGACGCTTGAGCACAATCTGCCCGGCGAGGTGACGGACTGGTTCGTGATTTCGAGTGCACAGGCGGTCTTCCCGACGCGTCCGGAAGTGGAAGTGCTGCGACCGGGGATGACGGTCGACCTGGCAAACCGCTTTGGAACGCAGCTTCTGAGGACGTACGTGCAGGGAGAGGCGATCACCACCCGCGAGACGACGACGGGGACGCAGTCGTACGTGCGGACGAATGCCTACGATCCCCTCAGCCGCGACCCGGATCATGTTTTTCGCGCCCTGACAGTGTACCGGGCGATTGAGGGGCTGGAGTTCACCCAGCTGACGAACCAGACGCTGGACGAGCTGGACCTGTCCCGGTTCGTGGGGCTGGACCGCATCCTGCTGATCGGACGGCTGGATCAGCCGATTAACCGCTTTTCGATCGATGGCGCACCGGTTGAGCCCGGTCGTCACGCGACGTATGTGCGACTCATTATTCCGGTCGTCCGCAAGACGTACCGCCCTTTTTGACGCTGGCTTCCGCCGTGATCGAGACCCGGAAACTCACCAAGCGCTACGGCGAATTGATCGCCGCAAACGAGATTGATCTCTCTCTGGGAGAGGGGGATGTGTTCGGCTTCATCGGCCCGAACGGGTCAGGGAAGACGACCACCATGCGGATGATCGCGACGCTGCTGAACCCCGATTACGGGGAGTGCTACGTCTGCGGGATGTCCATCTACAAGCAGCCCCAGGAGATTCGCCGCGCCGTCGGCTACATGCCGGACTTCTTCGGTGTGTACGACGACATGACCGTGCTGGAGTACCTGGAGTTCTTTGCCGCGGCATACCGGATCAACGGGCCGGCCCGGCGGCGGGTCTGTGAGGAGAAGCTGGAACTGGTCGACATGGCCTTCAAGCGGGATGCGATGGTGAACCAGCTCTCGCGAGGACAGACGCAGCGCGTGGGCCTGGCGCGGACGCTGTTGCACGACCCGCAGGTGCTGCTTTTGGATGAGCCGGCTTCGGGACTCGATCCCCGGGCGCGGATCGAGATGCGGGGATTGCTCAAGCGACTGGGGAGCATGAACAAGACGGTGATCGTATCGAGCCACATCCTGCCGGAACTGGCCGACGTGTGTACCCGGGTCGGGATGATCGAAAAGGGTCGGATGATCATCGACGGCAACGTGTCGGAAGTGATGAAGAAAGCCCGCGAGGCGATCCTGCTGTACGTGGGGGTGACGTCAGACCCGGAAGGAGCCGCGCGACTGCTGGAGCAGCACGAGTCGGTGACCTCGGTGACGATTCCCGAGCATCCGACGGACCAGTCACCTCCCGGCACGATCCACGTGAAGCTCCGTCCGGATGTCGACGACTACTCGTTTCTGGCACCCCTTCTGTTCGAGAACGGCTACACGCTGAAGCTGTTCCGGGAAGAGGAGGTCAACCTCGAA
>CAZUXX010000070.1:8346-10711 GCA_964624215.1 uncultured Planctomycetaceae bacterium | reverse complement strand
ATGATGCACGACCAGCGCCGTCTTCCCCGTGGCGCGCAGTTCACGTAACAAGGCAACGATCGCCTTCTCTGTCGCCGCATCAACCCCCGCGAACGGCTCATCCATCAGGTACAGGTCCGCCTCCTGCACCAGCGCCCGCGCCAGAAACACTCGCTGCTGCTGCCCGCCCGAGAGCTGGCTGATCTGCCGGTCGGCGTAGTCGGCCATTCCCACACGCTCCAGTGCCGCCAGCGCCTCTTCCCGGTAGCGGCGGCCCACCCACCGGAACCAGCCGATCCGCCGGTACAGACCCATCGCCACCACATCCAGTGCCGACACGGGGAAGTCCCAGTCCACGCTCGTCCGTTGGGGAACATAGGCCACCCGCCCACGCACCCGCTCATAAGGCTGACCGAAGAACCGCACCTCGCCCGAGACGATCGGCACCAGTTGCAGACATGCCTTGATCAGCGTGCTTTTCCCGGCACCGTTCGGACCAATGATCGCCACCAGCTTCCCCGCCGGAGCGTTGTACTCGATATCCCACACCACCGGCCGACGCTGATACGCCACCGTCATGTCGTGGATCGCCAGCGGTGCCGTGACCGGATGCTCGCCATGACCAAGGGCAGGGGGACTCGACGACTCATTCATCACACAAACCACCCGGCAAAAACGGGAACGTTCAGTCAGCAGCTCTCAACTTCCCGTTCAGCCCTCGCGGAGGAGCCTCGCCCCCCAGCCCCCGCACAATCGTCGTCACGTTATGGTCCACCATACCAGCGTACGTCCCCTCATAGGTTCCCGCCGGCCCCATCGAGTCGGAATACAGTGATCCCCCGATCTTCACATCCCAGCCACGACTTCGCGCCCCCGCAATCACTGCCTTCACGTTCGCCGCATTCACCGTCTCTTCCACGAACACCGCCGGAACCCGGTGCTTCACAACGAAATCGACCAGTCGCACCACATCGTCCGACCCCACCTCCGACGCTGTCGTGATCCCCTGCACCGAATGCACCGGAATGCCGTACGCCTCCGAAAAATATCCGAATGCATCGTGGGCTGTAATCAGATGCCGCGACGACTCCGGAATACTGGCAATCGCCGTGCGGGCGTACTCGTCCAGCCGCTCCAGCTCGGCAATGTAGGTATCCGCATTCATCTGATACTCATCCGCCCCCTCACGGTCATACTCCGAAAGAATCTTCACCACATACCGTGTGCATTCGATCCAGCCCCCCACATCATTCCAGACATGCGGATCCGGATGCGAGTCGAACTCCTCGGGATACCGCAGGTAATCCCGGCTGAGTCCGTCCGTCACGGCCGCCACCCGCTTTCCCTTCTTTCCCGCACGCTCAAGCGCCGACTGCGTGGGGCCTTCCAGCAGAAGCCCCGAGTACAGCACCACGTCCGCTTCAAGAATCCGGGCCACGTCCCGGGTCGTCGGGACATACGTGTGCGGGTCAACAGGACCGAACAACGCCACGACCTCGGCCCGATCCCCCGCCACGTGCGCTGCAAGATCCGCCACCATCCCCGTGGTGCAGACAATGCGGTACCGGCCCTCGCCAGGCGACCCGTCAGAACCAGCGTCTGATGCAGCCGGATCCGGACGACAGCCCGCCACACACACCGCGGCAACGCACAACGCAAGCAGGTCTCGACGCAACATAGGCATGGCAACTCAGGGCCGACGGGAAATGACGTACGTAGCGCATGCTACATTTGCGATTCTGAACGGCAAACAGATTCACCACAAGTCGAACCTCAATTCGCAAACCACGCTCCCGGTCTCGGGACGTCCCCCCGGCAATCACCCCGGTCCCGCCTCTCCGGTTCCACGCACTTTTGCCAACCCCCGTCTTGACGACTGTTGTTGAAACGTTTATTGTCCCGGAATGTCCGCGGCACTCCCCGTCGATCCGTCCACCGCCACCCCCCTCCGGTTCGACTCCCTCGAACAGGAGGCGTTCCTCAACCTCTGGAGGACCTACGACCGGCTCAAGGCCATCGAAGAAGAAGTCTTCGCTGCAGCAGGCCTTTCCGCTCAGCAGTACAACGCCTTGCGGCTGCTTCGATCCGTGCATCCCGGAGCCATGCCCACCCTCCTGCTGGGCAGCCGACTCATCTCCCGCGCCCCCGATATGACCCGGCTGCTCGATCGACTCGAACAACGCGGATTCCTCCAGCGCAATCGCCGTGCCGACAACCGCCGCATCGTCGACGTGCAGATCACTCCCGCAGGCATGCAGCTTCTCGAAGACCTGCAGCAGGCCGTCATCGACTGCCATCGCCGACAACTCGGGCACCTCTCGGACGGCGAGTTGCAAAAATTGACCCGCCTGCTGAAAGCCGCCCGACAACCCCACGAAGACACCCG
>CAZUXX010000070.1:7154-8336 GCA_964624215.1 uncultured Planctomycetaceae bacterium | reverse complement strand
AGTAAACGCAAGTCAGACCCCCAGACGTATCCGACAGGACGCGGCCCCCATTGACCATCGGTCGTCACCAGCACCGCCGCAAACATCCTGGACACGCCTTGTAACTCCGATCCACTCGTAACCGATCACCTGCTCCCCGGCTGCCGCACCGCCAGGTGTGGACATTCAGCCTCGCGGGCTGGTGGCCTGCCCAACCTTTACCTCAGGAGACTGCAATGCAGGAACATGGTTCACCGGACGTTGTTGTTATCGGTGGCGGCCCCGCCGGCTCGACGGTCTCCACACTCATTGCCCAGGCCGGATTCAACGTCGAGCTGTACGAACGCGACACCTTCCCCCGCTATCACATCGGCGAATCGCTGATCCCCGAAACCTACTGGGTCCTCAAGCGGCTCGGCATGCTTGAGAAACTCAAGGCAAGTCACTTCGTCAAGAAGTACAGCGTTCAGTTCGTCAACGCCAACGGAAAGCTCTCGGCTCCGTTCTACTTCGACGATCACAAGCCGCACGAATGCTCGCAGACCTGGCAGGTGTGCCGCAGCGAGTTCGACACCATGATGCTCGAAAACGCCCGGGAACACGGCGTGAATGTGCATCAGGGGGTACGCGTCAACGACATCCTCTTCGAAGGGGATCGCGCCGTCGGAGTCAGGCTGACGGACGAAAACGGCCAGCCGCAGGAGATCCGGCCCAAGGTCGTCATCGATGCCAGCGGCCAAAGCTCGATGATCATCAACCGCCTCAAGCTCCGCGTGTCCGATCCGGTCCTCAACAAGGGCGCTATCTGGACATACTTCAAAGGCGCCTATCGCGACGACGGCAAGAACGCCGGAGCCACGATCGTCCTCGCAGTCGAAGGAACCTCAGGCTGGTTCTGGTACATCCCCCTGCACGACGACATCGTCAGCGTCGGGGTCGTCGCCGACTTCGATTACCTTTTCAAAGGCCGCAGCAACCACGCCCAAACCTACGCCGAAGAACTCGAGCGCTGTCCCGCCGTCAAGGAACGTGTCTCGATCGTCGAACAGGTCGCCCCTATCCGCGTCACCAAGGACTACACCTACAAGGCCAGTCGTGCCTCCGGCGATGGCTGGGTCCTCGTCGGTGACGCCTTCGGCTTCCTCGATCCCCTGTACTCCTCCGGCGTTCTCCTCGCCCTCAAGTCCGGCCAGCTGGCCGCCG
>CAZUXX010000070.1:0-7144 GCA_964624215.1 uncultured Planctomycetaceae bacterium | reverse complement strand
GAATGGCGACACCTCCCGCGAACAACTCGGGAAATGGGAAGCCGACTTCCGTGTCGGGATGGACCGCATGCGGCGGCTGGTCTGCGAATACTACGAAGGATTCAGCTTCGGCCGCTTCATTCGCCGCTTCCCCGACCACCAGGGAACCATCACCGATCTGCTGATCGGCGACCTGTTCAAGGACGAGCTGGACCGCGTGTTCGAAGACATCGACACGTTCAAGGCCGAAGAAGCCGCCCGGCAGTCCTCGCCCCGGCAGACCTCTCCAGAGCAGCCCTCGCCGCAGCAGGCAGCCATCCAGCAATAGTCCGCATCCGGCACCCGTGGAGCACGTCGTCGCGGCGGGAAGTGAACCGGCGATGTCGCAGTGCGGCTCCGACTGGCACCGCAAGAGTGCATGCGGCCCCCGTCAGCCCTCTCCGGCATTCCTCTTCACCTTCACCGCCCGACGCGCCACGATTCCCCGCAGATGGCTTCGATTCCCGACGCCGGAGCGATAACCTGCCGCCTGTCGGCATGTGCCGTTCTCCCGTTGGCTGTCATTCGCGGGCGCTTTGATGCCACTTGAGCTTGAAGAACAGTTCTACGAGACCGAGCGGGCCCGGCTGCAGCGCTGGCTCCCCTGGGTGCACCTCTTCCGCACATTCCGCCTCGCAACCCGCTGGCAGAACCTCGCACTCGGCGTCCTCGCCGTCATGGCCCTCGCCGCCGGACGCTGGGGACTGGCGCATCTCCCCATCGCTCAGGGCTCAGATCCCGACGCTGCCGGCCCGGCCGACACCGTGGCGTGGCCCTGGGAGCAGGAGTTTCTCTCCCCCCCGCTTCCGGCACTTCGTCACTTCTCCTGGAACTCTCTCCTCGCAGACCCGGTCGCAACGCTCACAGACGTCACCCGCCGCTGGAGAACCGTCTATTCCCCCCTGACGGACTTCCTGGCCCCGATCGGGCAACTCTTCCAGTTGGACAACCGCTGGTCCGATACGGCCAGCGCCTGGCTCGAACTCCTGCTCGTGGTCCTCGTCGGCTCGGTCTTCGGTGCGGCCATCACCCGCCGCGTCGCTGTTGAGTTCGCCGGAAAAGGAGAACCCGGCCTCCGGGCATCTCTCCGGTTCAGTCTGCATGATATCGGCTACACGCTCGGCGCTCCCTTCATCTCCCTGGTCGGACTCGGCCTGCTGTTTGGCATCGGCTGGCTGATCGCCTGGCTCGGAGCCGTCACCTCCGACAGCGGCGCCCTGGCCGCTGCCCTGTGGGGACTACTGATGTTCCTCTCCCTGCTGGCAACCCTCATCCTCGTGGGCGTCGCCCTCACCTGGCCCCTGATGATCGCCGCTCACGCAGCCGAAGGGACCGACGGCTACGACGCACTCAATCGCGCCTACAACTACGTCTTCGTCCGTCCGTGGTACGCCCTCTGGATGGTCGCCGTCGGTGGACTCTACGCCGCCGCCGTCATCACCGCCGTCATGCTGCTGACGGCCGCCACTCTCCACGTCACCGACTGGATCGCTGACGGGCCTCTGGCAACCGGACAACTCCACCAGATCAAAGCCGATGCCCCTCCACTGCTCGCCACCGACACGATCGTCGCGGACGACTCCTCCGCCGGGCGGATACTCGGAGGGGCGTGGTATCGTGGCGTCGCAACACTGCTCACCGGCTTCGTCTACAGCCTCTTCTGGACACTCGTCACGCTGATCTACTTCATCCTCCGTCGCAGCGTCGACGGCTACGAACTCGACCGTGTCTATCTTCCAACTCCTCCACCGCCGCCCGACCAGATCCCTCTCGTCGGAATGCCCGCGGCGGAACGCCGTGAGACCCGGCGGGCCTCCGCAGCGACAGGCGAAGATTCCGCCACAAACGCAGACTCCGCCGGCAGCGCCGAATCGCCCGCCCCGGAAGCCCCTTCCGTCCCTGCCGATGTGGAAACCCCGGCCGGCGACTCGTCCGAACGCCCTCCGCAAACCGACTGAACGCGGGCACCACCGCCGGCGAACGTCCCGCAGCGCGGCACCCTTCCCCCTTCGCACACGGGACCTGAGACCGTCACGATGCTCCGCAGACCGCACCCCGGCAACCGGCTGCATCGATCGCCGCCGATGGGTTGCCCCCGCTTCTCCGACCCGGCACACTGACCCCGACTGGCTACAAGCGCCGCCAGCCACTCGGCGGCCGCAACTTCATCCCGGAGGAAAGGACATGGCACGCCATCTGTCGCGTCGCGGATTTCTCAAAGGCTCAGCAGCAGCATCGGCCGCTCTCGCGGCTCCCGGCTTCCTCCGCGCTCAGAACGCCAACTCGAAACTCCGGATCGCCTTCATCGGTTGCGGTGGACGCGGCGGCGGCAACCTCCGCACCATCACCGGCCAGCAGCATGTCCCCGTCGAGGTCGCCGCACTCTGCGACGTCAACGAACAGAACCTCGAAGCCGCCGCCCGCCTGCATCCCGAGGCGAAACGCTTCACCGATTTCCGCGAGTTCTACGCTCAGTTCGACGACTACGACGCGGTCGTTGTCAGCACCACAGAACACACCCACGCCTACGCCACACTCCCCGCCCTCAAGGCCGGCAAGCACGTCTACTGCGAAAAACCCCTCACTCGCGACGTCCACGAATGCCGCGTGATCACCACCGCCGCCGCGCAGGCGAACGTCGTCACGCAAATGGGAACCCAGATCCACGGCATGGCGAACTACCGCCGGGTCGTCGAACTCATCTGGTCCGGCGCGATCGGGGATGTCACCGAGTGCCACGTCTGGGTCTCTCGCGCCTGGGGACTGCAGTCCGAAGAAGACGCCAAACGCAACAAGGACATCGTCTACGTCGCCGACCGGCCCCAGGACTCGATGCAGCCACCCTCCTGGCTCAACTGGGACCTCTGGCTCGGCCCCGCACCCGTCCGCCCCTACCACAACGTCTATTTCCCAGGTCCGAAGTGGTACCGTTGGTGGGACTTCGGCAACGGCACCATGTCCGATCTCGGCAGCCACTGGAACGATCTCCCCTTCTGGGCACTACGACTCGATGCCCCCACCTCGATCGAATCACACGGCATCGATCCGCATCCCGAAATCGCGCCGGCGTCACTGACGGCCGTCTACGAGTACGGACCCCGCGAAGGCTGGGACCCGCTCGCCGAAACAGCCTCCATCGTCAACGCTCCCGATCCGAAGCCGATGCCCGCCTGCCGACTCACGTGGTACCAGGGCGATCACAAGCCCGAACTCTGGAAGGCCGGCGAAATCCCCCAGTGGGGCAATGGCGTCCTCTTCGTCGGCACCCGCGGCATGCTCCTGTCTGACTATGGCAAGCATGTCCTCCTGCCCGAAAACGAATTCGCCGGATTCGAACGTCCCGAACCCTTTATCGCCAATGTGCCCGGCCATCACGAGGAATGGCTCATCGCCATCGCCGAGGGAGGACGCACCAGCAGCCCCTTCAGCTATGCCGGACCGCTGACCGAGGCAAACCACCTCGGCAACGTCGCCTATCGAGCGGGAACCCGACTCGAATGGGATCCCGCCGCCATGACCACCACCAACGGCCCGCAGGCGGCCGAATACCTCGCCCGCGAACCCCGCGACGGCTGGTCACTGACCTGACACCCCGCTGAAGAATCGGTCTCACGGCGTCACGGCCGCACCGGCACACCGCTCGGCCCGCGCGCCGACTCTCCGTCAACTCGGCTGATACCGGCATCGTCCTCGCGACGGTGCCGGTAATCGGTTCTCCAGGCTCTCCTTGACAGGTTCGTCGCCCCCCCGCCGGTACGCGCAGACTCACCGGTCTCCGCTTCTTTGATGCGCGGGCCGTCCCCGTTCCCCACGCGGGCCTCAACACCCCTGCATCCCCTATCTGCGGCACCACCGCAACAATCCCACCCCCACGTCCGTCTCTCCCGTGTTGCCACACCGCAACACAGTCGCACGAACCGCACGGGGCAGGGCACACCTCTGCGAAAGCGACACCTCCGCACTTGCCCGCCGGCTCACAGCGGCAACGTTTGAGTGTCTTTCTGCTCGAACGTCCGTCCGACGTCTCTGCCGGAACTGCACCGTGACTCACCGCCCTCTGATTGCCCTCTACGGACTCATCGCCTGCGTCGGCGGCTGGCTGGTCTTTGACCTCATGCAGGCTCAGCCCGAAACTCACGCCGCAGGCTGGCTCGAACGCGGGAATGCACGTCCGCCCGAATCACTTCCTCCCCGCACACAAGACCCCGCTCCCGCCTCTCCGCTCGCGTTGAACACACAACCATCCCCCGATCCGCTCCCGGGGCTTCCCGAAAGTCCACCTCCGGAGGATCCTGCGGCCGCAAGACGGCACCGCGAAATTCCCCTGGGGGTCGGGGTCTCTCTCGCAGGTCACAGACCCTTCCCCGACGACAGTCCGTGGAACCAGCCGGTGATCGACTCCGAAGTCGACCCCTATTCGTCTGCCATCCTCGCCACCATCGGACTCGACAAGCCTCTCCACCCCGCTTTCGGCAGCGGAGAGTGGGACGGCTCGCCAATCGGCATCCCCTACGTCGTCGTCTCCGGGGTACAGCCCGACGCACCCATTGAGTTCGTCGAGTATCCCGACGAAAGCGACGCCGGCCCCTATCCCGTTCCACCCGGTGCTCCCATTGAGAGCTTCAACGACCCCCACGCCGACCGGCATGTCATCGTCATCGATCGCGACAACTGGATGCTCTACGAACTCGCGCACGCCTTTGAAACCGGCTCCGGTTGGAAGGCCGACTGCGGAGCCATCTTCGATCTGTCCCGGCATCCCTCCCGCCCCGTCGGCTGGACCAGTGCCGATGCCGCCGGACTCCCCATCTTCCCCGGACTCGTCCGCTACGACGAAGTCGACAGCGGAGAAATCAGACACGCCCTCCGCTTCACTCTCGCTCACACACGCAGGGCATTCGTTCCCCCTGCATCCCACTGGGCCAGCAGCGACAGCAACCCCCTGCGTCCCCCGATGGGCATGCGCGTCAGACTGAAACGCAACGTCGACATCACCGGCTTCCCCCGCCACGTGCAGGTCATCCTCCAGTGCCTGAAGACCTACGGAATGATTCTCGCCGACAATGGCAGCGACTGGTTCATCACCGGCTCGCCCGACGAACGCTGGGATAACGACGCCCTCCACACCATCAAACGGATCACAGCCAGCGACCTCGAGGTCGTCCGCATGGAAGGAGTCGTCGCCGACTGGTGACGCTCGCGTTCACTCTCCGGCACCAGACGCCTCTGGCCTCAAACTCGTCCTGCCCGAAACCGATCACTCCCGTGGTCTTTGTCCCGCCGCGGAACCGCTTCTGACTCGACATGCTCTTCAACAGCTACGTCTTCTGGGTGTTCTTCGCCGCCGTTGCCCTGCTGTACTACCGGCTCGGGCACCGTGCACAGAACCGGACGCTGCTTCTCGCCAGCTACGTCTTCTACGGCTGCTGGGACTGGCGATTCCTGAGTCTCATCGCGCTCTCGACCGTCGTCGACTACATCTGCGGACGAGTGATCGAACAGTCGCAGAATCCTCGCACGCGACGCACCGTTCTGGGACTGTCCATCGTCCTCAACCTCGGCACGCTCGCCTTCTTCAAGTACTTCGGATTCTTCACCGCCGAGTTCGACCGCCTGCTGACAGCGATCGGCCTCCCGGCCCTGATCCCCCAGCTCGACATCGTGCTCCCCGTCGGAATCTCCTTCTACACATTCCAGACGATGAGCTACACGATCGACGTCTATCGTGGCGACTGTCAGGCCGCGAAAGATCCTCTCGACTTCGCACTCTACGTCGCGTTCTTCCCGCAACTGGTCGCCGGACCGATCGAACGCGCCAGCCGCTTCCTCCCGCAGGTCCTCCAGCCCCGCACACCTCAGCCGGGACAATTCGCCGAGGGCCTGTACCACGTCGTCATCGGCCTCTTCAAGAAAGTCTTCGTCGCCGACACGATGGCCGTCGTGGCCAACGGCATCTTCTCATCCACCCCAGGCCAGCTCAGCGGACTCGACGTCCTTCTCGGCGTCTATGCCTTTGCCTTTCAGATCTACGGAGACTTCTCCGGCTACTCCTCCATCGCCCGCGGCGTCTCGCGCTGGCTCGGCTTCAGCCTGATGGAGAACTTCCGGAGACCTTACTTCGCACAGTCCCCCAGCGAATTCTGGCAGCGCTGGCACATCAGCCTCTCCGGGTGGCTCCGCGATTACCTCTATATCCCCCTCGGAGGCAATCGTCGCGGCTCGCTGATGACCTACCGCAACCTCATGCTGACCATGCTCCTCGGAGGACTCTGGCACGGCGCCGCATGGACATTCGTCCTCTGGGGAGCCTACCAGGGACTCCTCCTCTGCGGATACCGCCTGATCGAACTCCGCCACGGCCGCCCCGCCAACCAACCGTCCACCTTGGCCGGACGCCTGATCCGCCGGGTGGTGCTCTTTCAGTTCGTCTGCCTCGGGTGGCTCCTGTTCCGCGCCGAATCGGTCTCTCAGGTCATCGACATGCTGACTCTCCTGGCAACCGACTGGTCCATCACACCGCTCAGCCAGACCATACTCGGAATGCTCATCGTCTACGCCGGGCCGCTGCTGCTGTTCGATGCCTGGCTCGAACTCCAGCCTCACGAAACCGAAGAACAGGCCCTCCTCGCCAGACACTGGACCTGGAGGGCTGCGGCCTACAGCACGGCCATGCTCCTGCTCACCTTCCTCCCCGCGCCGGTCGCCAGCGAATTCATTTACTTCCAGTTCTAGTGCACACAGCACCGTGACCCCTCCGCAAATCGAATCTCGGAACTGACACCAACGAACTCACAGAACCGATGAACAACCGAAGGCTTCTCGTGAAGAACTGGCTTCAGAACCCGGAAACCCGCGTCGTCGCCACTATCCTGCTGGTGCTGGGACTCGCCGAAGGATCGATGCGCCTGCTGGAAACCCGGCTCTCCCGCGATGTCGCTCACCTGAGCAGCTTCGCTTCGCTCGCCGATTCCGTCACACACCGCGACGCCGACGAACGCCACGTCGTCTTCCTCGGCAACTCACTGACCCGCTACGGAGTCGCTGCCGATACGTTTACCAGCGAAGTGTCTCGCCGCGAGACCCCGGTCCATGCCGTCAAGGTCACACCCGACAACACCGCACTCGC
>CAZUXX010000069.1:0-10712 GCA_964624215.1 uncultured Planctomycetaceae bacterium | reverse complement strand
CTTTCACTCCCCCTGGACGGAGATCCTTCCGGTCCAGGACCCTACGCTCGCTGCCCTGCGGGAACCACGGTACCAGGTGATTGACGACGGGACGATGGGGTTTGTCACCTCGGTCGCTGCCGTCGACAGCCAGGATTTCAGTGGTACGTCGCGTCCGATCACACGGATCCGCGAGCTGGTTCGCGAAGCCCGCACCAGGCACCCGGACGTCTTCATCGCTGCCACAGGGATCCCGATCCTCGAAGCCGAGGAGATGCTCCGGTCCCAGGAGGACATGACACAGGCGACAATCATCTCGCTCGTGGGCGTGGCCTTGCTCCTTTTGGTGGGATTCCGGGGATTGCGTCACCCGGCGATGGGTCTGGTAACGCTCGGCGTGGGCATGTCGTGGTCGCTCGGTTTCATCACCCTGAGTGTCGGACACCTCAACATTCTCTCGGTCTCGTTCGCGGCCATCCTGGTCGGTCTGGGGATCGACTTCGCGATCCATTTCATTGCCCGCTACCTGGAATTGCGACAACAGGGGGCCACGCTGGAGGCAGCAATCGTCGAGACGACCGGTACTGTCGGAACCGGCATCGTCACGGCCGGCGTCACCACAGCACTCGCCTTCTTCTGTGCCACGTTCACCAATTTTCTGGGAGTCGCAGAACTCGGACTGATTGCCGGCGGCGGAATCGTGTTGTGTGTCCTCGCCACGTTTCTGGTCCTGCCGGCACTCCTGGCAGTCGCCGACCGGGATCGGACTCCTCAACATCTCCCGTCTCCGGTACGGGGCGATCTGCTCTCCCGCTTCATTTCACGACGTCCCGCGGGTGTCGCCCTCTCGACCCTTGCGGTGCTCGCCGTCGTCGGACTGCAGGCCTTCGACGTCTCGTCAGACGGAGTGCGGTTTCGGGTCAATTACGACGGCAACCTGCTGAACCTGCAGGCCAACGACGTCGAATCGGTCGACGTCCAGAAACGGATGTTCGAGCGATCCCGGGGCTCGCTTCTCTATGCCGTCTCACTCGCCAATTCTCCTGAGGAGGCGAGACAGCGGGCTGCCGCCATGGAACGTCTCCCGTCCGTCTCGCACGTCGAGCATCTCGCCGCGGCGTTGCCACGCTACCCGCATGAAGAAATGGGGTTGCTCGTGCAGGCATTCGGCGCCCGGCTGGCCCGGATCTCGTCGTTGCCCAAGGTGCTGCCCCACATTGATCCGGCCGCGATCGGCGAAGCTCTCGAAGCACTGCTCGCGTCACTCGCCCGCACCGACGATCCCCGGTGTCGCGAAGCCTGCCAGCGCATCGACCGGTTTCTGGATCAGCTCGAAGCCATGCCTCTCGAGACGCAGGTGATGCTGCTCGAACAGTATCAGCAGGCCATGCTGCGGGGGTTGTTTGGTCAACTGCAGATGCTCGCCGCCATTGCCAACCCCCAGCCCGTCAACGAGCAGGATCTCGCCCCCGGTTACCGGGAACGGTTCGTCGGGTCGAACGGTCGCTGGCTGCTGCGAATCTTTCCCAAAGAACAGATCTGGGATGAGGAGCCGCTCGCCCGGTTCGTCGCAGATGTTCGGACCATTGATCCCGATGCCACTGGCAGCCCGATCCAGAATCTCGAGGCTTCACGACAGATCCGCCAGAGTTACTTTTCAGCAGCGCTTTACGCGCTGGCCGTCATCGCGATGGTGCTGCTCATCGATTCACTCGACTCCGGTCCGCGGTGGCTGGCGCTGATTGCTCCGTGCGTCGTCACCGGTTTCGCCGTGCTGATGTTGCGGCAGCCGGGCGAATCACTCGACCCGATGTGGCTACTGGGGCTGTATGTGGCAACTGCCTTCTGCGTCGCGACCATATTCGACTGGAGTCACGCCGGGCATACCTTCCTCGCGCTGCTTCCGCCGGTCGGAGGGATGCTGCTGATGTTCGGGATTCTGGCGATCTTGGGGATCGATCTGAATCCGGCGAATCTGATCGTCCTCCCGCTGATTCTGGGCATTGGCGTCGACGACGGCGTGCATGTTGTCCACGACTACCGGCAACAAGCTGGTTCCTACCTCACCTCCGGAAGCACCATTAACGCCGTCACCATGACTTCGCTGACCTCAATGGTCGGTTTTGGAAGCATGCTCGGCGCATCGCATCAGGGTCTGACGAGCTTGGGGCTCGTGCTCGTGATCGGTGTCGGCAGTTGTCTGTTCATCTCGCTGGTTCCCCTGCCTGCTCTGCTTTCGCTCGTCGCCCGCTGGAAGTCACAGAATGCAGAAGTGACGGCTGAAGAGCCGTCTGAGGCACACACGACTGCCGACGACGTCGACGTTGCACAGCCGCAAGTTCCCCCGGTCGTCCCCCTACCGCAGGAGAAATGGCTCTTGGCGACACCGCAGGGCGAGAGTTTCACTCCTTCTGTTGAACACTCCTCTCCAGCGGCGGAGATGCCGGCACATCCCCGATCGCTTACCGAAGATCATCCGCCGCGAGTGTCCCGGGTCCATGTCACCCGGATTGTGGGCACCGGCCGGAAGACTCAAACTGGTCCGGACAGCGCGATCAGCGACCCCGCGGACGAGGGAACACTCGCCTCGCATGAGCCCATGACTGTTCCGTTTCCGAAGCCCCCCGTCGAACCGATCGTCATCGTCCCCCGACGTCGCACCGGGACCTGAGACGCCCGGCCAGAAGGAGTGTCGGGGCACCGCGCAGGCCGGTGCGCGTCATCGTCGGAAGTCCATTGCCCGTAAACGTGATATGGCTCGCTGACCGCTTCTTGACTTTTGCCGGATCGGGTGTGAGACTGACCTTGGGCAGTCAGGACGACGTGCGGCTCGCCCGTCGATGGCCGGTTTCTCCGGTCCGGATGAGTCGATTCCTCCGTTCGCCACATCTTCGCCGGTTCTGTCGTCTGCAAAACTCTGTCTGGAGTTCTGCCCACGCTGGATCGGATACTAGGAGATGAGCAGCGGCAGATGGCAGCCTGCCCGGTGTCCCACAGCAGTCACCGGGGCTGAGCGAACGGATTCGACCATCGTTCTACTCCGATCATCGATCCGTCCTCGGCAGAGAGTCCCCACAGGGAGACGTCCATGGCTGGTTCCAAACCAACTGCGGTCCACTTCACGCTGATCTTCTTCGTGATGCTCAGCCTGTTTCTGGGCGTCTTCGCGTACATGACGTACAGCGAGCAGGGAGCTCTTGAGGCAAGCCTGGCTGAGGCCCGGACCTCGAACCAGGAGAATGAGGCGGCGTTCCGCAATCAGCTCGCGGAAAAGCAGGCGCTCATCAACGCGATGGGATATCCCTTCGAAGCCGTCGGCAGCTCGGAAGAGCCCAACACGGTGCTCGGGGAACTCAACGCCCACGTCAAGGCGCTGGGAATCACGCCGTTGCCTCCGCAGCAGGCGACGATCCGGGAGGTCTTCAACACCCTCAATGCCGATATCATCGGCAAGACGGAGGTGGCCAGTCAGGCGCAGGCCGGCGAGCAGAGCTCCCGGACGACGTTCGAAACCCAGCGTCAGCAGCAGGAGCAGGATGTCGTTCAGGCACGGGCCGACCAGCAGGCGGCCGAGGCCAGCCTCCGCCAGTTGGAAACCGAGTTCCAGGAGCAGGTCGCCCGCATCCGCGCCGAGGCGGATCAGTGGCAGGACGAGTACCGCAAAATGCTTGCCGAGTACGACTCGCTCAAGAACGAATTTGACGATGCCCGCCAGGAATGGCGCAAGGTCCAGGGAGAACTGGTCAACACGATCAAATACCAGCGCGATCAGATTGCTCAGCTCGAGAACATCAGCTTCGAAGTCCCCGACGGGGAAGTCTCGCTCGTCGACAATACCCTCGGCACGGTGTGGATCAACCGCGGGTCACTCGATTACCTGCGTCCGCAGGTCACCTTCAGCGTGTACACCAAGGATCACCGCGGTATCGCCCGCTCGACCGCGGATGTGAAGGCCAAGATCGAAGTGGTGCGGGTCGAGAACCGTTCGGCCGAATGCCGGATCCTCGAAGAAGATCTCACGCGTCCCATTGCTCCTGGGGATCCGATTTACTCGCCGCTGTGGCAGTCAGGCCGCGTCGAGAAGATCGCCTTCGTGGGCATCATCGACCTCGACGGTGACGGGAAGAGTGATCCGGAACTGCTCAAGGAGATCATGGATGTCAACAATGCGAAGATCCAGTTGCGAGTGACGGATGAAGGGCTGCGGACACCGCCCGAAGCCAAACTCGACGTCGATACCAAGTTCCTCGTTGTCGGCGAGATTCCCGACCCGACGCAGTTCTCCGGGCTGGATGAACGGGTGAAGGAGATCGAACTGATGATGGAAGAGCTCCACAAGCTCGCCGGATCCGGTGAGCTCGACGAGCCGGGCGAAGCCGAAAAGTACGGAGTGCAGGTCGTCAGCCTCAACGAGTTTCTGACCTGGGTGGGATACCGGAACCAGCAGCGGGTGTACCGCCCGGGCGAAAATCGGCCGTATAACCTTTCCTCCGGTTCCCGCAGCGCCGCCGTCGACGAAGTTCACTCCGACCGGACGTCGGGCGGCCGTGTTTCCGAAGTCTTCCGGAACAAGCGGATCCGCGTCGGTCAGTAGTCCGCCGTCCAGACTCGGACTCGCATGGCGCCGGACCATCGCTGACGGCAAGCCGGGCGGTCCCTGACGGACAGTTACGGCCATCAAAGTCAGTCACTCCCGGAGTCTTGCTGCTCAACCCGGGGCTGAACCTAACAGGCCGATTCAAACGAATCGGCCTGTTGGCTGTTCCCGAGAAAGGTTGAGCAGTCGGTTCGCAGCCCCGCTGGCTGCACGGAGGGACGGAGTACCTCGTGCGACTTTTCGAAGGAACGATTTTCGATCGTCCGCCACAGTGCGATGTCTGCAATCGGCTGGAGGAGGAATGCATCTGCCCTCCCCCCGAGCCGGTTCGCGTCCCTCCCGGGAAACAGACGGCCCGTCTGGCGATCGAAAAACGCAAGAAGGGGAAACGGGTCACGGTCGTGCGGGGACTCAAGACAGAGGAGTCTGATCTGCCCGCTCTGCTGACTCGTCTCAAAACTGCCTGCGGCGCCGGGGGAACACTCAAGGACGACGAGATCGAGATCCAGGGGGACCAGCTCGACCGCGTGCGGCAAACCCTGTCAGACATGGGCTACCGTGTGAAATGCTGAGTCGTTCCCCGTGCTGACCGGCTCTCTCGTCGACGTGTTGGGCCATGTGCCATGCCACAGGTTGAGCCGCGAGTCTTCAATGTCGCCGCACTGATCGCCTCGTCGGAGGAAGTGCACGTCCCCGGGTGGATCGCACTCGACCAGACCCGCGTCGTCGACTTCGGCTCCGGACGCGCCACGCAGGCCATCGATCTGGGGAACGTCTGTCTGTTGCCGGCGTTCGTCAATGCACATACCCACCTGGAGTTTTCCCATCTGGCGCACCCGCTGTCAGCCGAGAGGGGGTTCTCACGCTGGATCGCCGCAGTCGTCGCGGAACGCCAGAGCCGCACCGTCCCGCTCGCGGATTCCCTTTCCGCTGGCGTGTCCGAATCCGCAGCAACCGGAAGTGGTCTCCTGGGAGAAATTGCAACCGGCGACGCGACACTCCCGCATCTCGCTGCGCACGGCGTTGAAGGAGTCGTCTTCCGGGAGTCAATCTGCTTTGCCCCCGATCACATCGCAGCAGAGATCGCCCGCGCACGAAATCATCTGGCCAATCAACAGCAGAGTGCACCCGCAAGCGGGAAGCTCATCACCGGTCTCAGTCCCCACGCTCCCTACACCGTGCTTCCCGAGCTGCTTGAGAAGCTGGTGGAGCTCTCTGTCGATGCCAGCGCTCCCATGGCGATGCACATAGCCGAGACCACTGAGGAGCGCCAACTCGTTGAGGAAGGTCAGGGACCGCTGGCGGACTTCTTCAAGGAGCGGCAGCTGTGGCGATCGGAGTTTGTTCGCGGCTCCGGCGGCATTCCGGAGATTCTCCGGTCACTGGCACGAGCCCCGCGGGCGCTCGTCGTGCACGGAAACTATCTGAAGTCCGACGAGCTCGACGACCTCGCAGGCCATCCGTCACTGACGTTGGTGTATTGTCCGCGGACGCACCGGCACTTCGGACATCACCCGCATCCCTGGCGGCGTCTCCGGGATGCGGGGGGGCGGGTCATCTTCGGGACCGACAGCCGCGCATCAAATCCCGATCTCAGTCTGCATCGCGAATTGCAGTTCCTGACAGGTCACTTTACGGATGTTCCGCCGCGTGACCTCTTCCGCATGGCGACCGAAGTCGCCGCAACTGCTCTTGTGGACAATCCCGCTGCGGCACAGATCACACGAAACGGAAGCCCGCGACTCACCCTGATTACCAGGCGAAGGCCGACTCAGTGGCGAGACCCGTTCGCAGACATCCTCGCCCCGGACGCAACGGTTGTTGCCTTTCCGGATTGAGCGACGTGCGAACTCCTGGCGGCGCACTTCGTGCACAGCAGCACGTTGTTACCGCACGTTCCTCACCGGAGGGATCTTCGGCACGTCTTCAAGCCAGGTCGCAACAACACGCGCAACCTTTTTCAACGTCTCACCGGAACATGCCGCCGGGATGTCGTTCCGCCGATGCCAATAGGGGTAATCGAAGTCAATGACATCGCAGGCGGGAATCAGCGCAATCTGATTGAGGGGCAGGTGGTCGTCGCGTACTTCATGTTTGCGGCGGGGAATGAACTCCCGCACCCCTGCTTTGCGAGCCGCCTCCCAAACGCTGCGGGTCAGTTCCGGAGCGAACCGCAACGAGTTGCTCTCGTAGTAAGCCCGGAAGTCCTTGCTGCCAACCATGTCGAGCAGCACCGCCGCCACATAGCGGTACTGTGGCGGATTATCGCGGTACGTCTTCGCAAAGTACGTCGATCCGAGAAAGTAACGGTTGCGATCACGCTCGTTGTCGTAGACGAGTTCCTCGGCATCAAAGAAGACGAAGTCGACTCCGTACGTCGGCTGCAGGGTCGGCATGTGATGCCCCAGCTCCATCAGCAGGGCCACGCCGCTCCCTCCGTCGTTGGCACCGATGAACGGCTCATCCCGGTGCGGGGGATAGGGCTCCTGGTCGGGCCGCGGCCGCGTATCGTAATGCGTACAGATAATCACCCGCTCGGTCGATTCCGGATGCCAGCTGACGATCAGGTTTCTCAACCGGACCGGGCGACCGGTCTCGGGATGCGGAGCATCGAAATCCTGGGTACGGACCTCGACTCCGAGATTCGTGAAATGGCGGGCAATCAGCTCCTGCTGCCGGAACATCGCCTCCGTCCCGGAGATCCGCGGCCCCAGGTCACAGATCGTCTCCAGGTACCCGAACGCGCGATCGGCATCGAAGTCTGCCAGCACCGGTCCGGTGGTCGACACCGGCTCGGCTGGCGCTTCTGATTCCGCACGGCCGACCGGGTCATTCGCGCAGCCCGTTGCCGAGAACGTCACGGCAAGCCAGACAGGGAGAAGCCGGAAGAACCGCTTCCAGCCTCCATGCCGCAGTCGGCAGCGGCCCGTTCGAGAGTCGAGTGCATCCTGCGCCCCTCCCGGGCTCTGGCCTCTCCATGGTCGGCTCATTGCTTCTGCACGACTTCCCGTACGAGTTGCCGGGCTGCCCGCCAGGCGTGGCGAACGGCAAACAGTCGAGTCTCGATCTGCTCTTCCGTATAGTAGCGCCCGTGCTCGCTTTCCGGCAGGCCCGCCAGCGCCAACGTGAGTGGCAGCAGATCGAGAAACTCACGATACCTCCGCTGCACATCGCTGCCCGGTTCCGCCATCGATCGATCTCCCTGGATTGCAGGACTACCTCGTTACCGGGGCCAGCATACTAGGGCCTTCAAGTGCACTGCAACGAGATCTGCACTTCTGCACAGCAGCGACTCGATACAAACTTCGAAGACATCGGGCCAGATGCGATTACGACGAGAGTGACTGGGCACACCACTGCCCAAGGAAGGGCAGGGGATCTACCCGGCTGTGGTCAGTGGTCGCGGTTGCCCGGTGTCAACGACCAACCGCCGGCGCGCAGCTGACCGGGCTGGAGCATCACCGGCCGCGAGGATCACGGACGGATCCGTCCACTTCAATGCGAGAGAAAGAAGGGGGCGATTGCCGCTCCTTCACTCTTCCTCGTCGGCCACTTCCGCATCCTCGGCTTCAGCAGGGGCCGATTCGGAGAGCAGTTCCTTGATCGGCTGGATGAAATACAGCTTCTTGCTCTTCGCACGCAGCTGTTCGAGCTTTTCTTCGGCCTGCTGTCGCTGATCGTAGGGGAAGCGCGCCTCTTCGCGCATCGTGCCGCTAAAAACTCCCCAGAAGAGCCGTTTGCGTTCGGGAGCCTTGGCCTTGCGCTTGGTCGTCCGCTTCTTGGTCGCCTTCTTGCGGGCGGCCTTGGTTCTGGCCTGCGAGCCTGCCGCCTCGATTTCACGACGTTTCTGCAAGCGACTGGCAGTCTTCCGAGCCATGACGATATTCTCAATCTCTCAGCAGCACAGGACATGGGGACACCGAGGCGACAACATAGCGAAGCCCCCCGGTCAACGCCACTGACGCAATTTCCGGGCCATGGACGAAAAGTGTCCAGATCGCGTCCCCGGCAGCACGTCAGACGGGCAAGACCCGAATTCGGGCCAATTGTCAGGAATCCGCAGATTCATCTGCGCGTCGGGCGGCGCAGAAGCGTATGGAGACACGGAGGCTCCGAACAATCACAATCCGCTCACCAGAGGAAAGGGTTGTCTTATGTCCCAACGGTATCGCGTTGCCGCTTGTCTCTGGTTGCTCGGCTCCGTCAGCGCGGCACTCGCCCAGTCCCCCACTGCGGCGGAACGCATCGGCCTGAAACTGGGACCGGACACAACCGTTTATACCGAGCCTCTCAACTCACTCGGCTATCCCGACTATGTCCGGATCCTTGACGAACGAAACTCGTCCGGAGTCTCCCGCGACGAGAACTTCTGGGTACTGATGTGGCAGGCGTTGGGGAATGCGGAGATGTCCGACCGGAAGTTTCTCGAACCGGTCGAACGTCGGCTCGGCATCACGATCGCCAACGAACGCAAGCTGACCGATCCCGTCAGCCTGGCCGGAGCCAAATATGATAGCGACGAAGGGAAACGGCTGAGCGATCAGTGGAGCGAGGCAATGTCGCGCCCGTGGACCCGTGACGAATTTCCGTGGCTGGCCAACTGGGTCGATCACCACGCTGCTGAACTGGAGCTCATTCATCAGGCCGCCCTCCGCCCCAAGGCATACTCACCGCTGATGGGAGGCAGTTCCGACGACGAAAAGGGTGCGGTGACTCTGCTGGTCTCGGTGCTGCTGCCACATGTTCAGGCGACCCGTCATGCGGTACGTCTGCTGGTCACGCGGGCGATGCTCCGCCTGGGAGAAGGCGACGTCGAAGGTTCGTGGACCGACATGCTCGACTGCTACCGAATCGCCCGTCACTCGGAGCGCGGTCTGACGCTGATCGAGACGCTGGTCGGATATGCCATTCGAGCCATCGCTCACCAGCCGATGGCTCACTGGATCACCACCAGCGGGGTTTCTGCCGAAGAATTGCGGGCCCGACGCGCTGAACTGGAACCGCTGCTTGTCCCGACCGGCCTTGAAGACGCGATGCAGACAGAACGACTGATGTACTGCGACACCGTCCTCTGGATGGCGACGGCGGAGAGGGGACGCAGCACCCTGTTTTCGGGGCTCAGCAACAGTGATCCCGACGAAGATGACCCGTTGATGGCGGTGCGGAACTCGCGGGAGATGCTCTTCTCGCTGCTGATGATCGGCAGCGACATCAATGTCACTCTGCAGTACGGAAACCGGACGTATGACCGCTTGACCGCAGCTCTGAAGAAAGAGACGCACCTCGAACGCTGGGCCGCCATGCAGGAATTCGAAAAGGACCTCTCCCGGGAGACGGCAGCTCTCAGAGAACCTGCCGGGATCGCTCGCGAATACCTGTTCTCCTCGCGGGAGAAGTTCCAGACAATTACCGGCCGCATGTTGACCGGGATGCTCCTGCCGGCAGTCACAGCAACCGAACGGGCACACGCTCGCACGATCGCCTATGCCCGCTCGCTCGGAATGGCTTTCGAAGTGCAGATCCAGTACCTCGAATCCGGCAATCTCCCCCTCTCGGAAGACGAACTGAACGCCGATCCCGTCACGTTCCTCGATCCGTTCTCAGACAAGCCGCTCAGACTCACCATGAACGAGAAAGGCCTCACGATCTACAGCGTCGGTTTCAACCATGTTGACGATGGCGGCCTCACTCACAACGAAGGCAAAGATACCGACGACGTCATCACCCGGTTGCCACTGAGTCCGTAGCGCAGGGGCCCGCGCAGCAGCCGGAAGGTGATTCGGTTGTGGTGCGGACCCTTGAAACGCCTTCAGAGCCGCCGGGGCCACAGCGTTTCCGCTCACCGCCGGTCAGTTCCGCTGAGCAATTCGTCCAGCGCATCACGAATTCTCAGTTCGGCGCCGGGCTGAACCCACAGCCACTTGTCGTGAAACCCGTCGGCGAACGCGGCATTCGTCGGGATGTACCCGGTCCAGCATTCCCCGTAGCCCACTGACACGATGAACTCCTCTGGTCGCATCGCCTGGGCCATCAGCTGATAGCCGACGAACGACTCGCCCGGAAAGAGAATCAGCCGGGCGTGTCCAAGCGTCAGGCTGACGAAGTCGATCGGCTGGCCCGACTGCACCCGCTGCCA
>CAZUXX010000068.1:0-10772 GCA_964624215.1 uncultured Planctomycetaceae bacterium | reverse complement strand
TCCCCTCCGGCTCGGCTCCCACACCTTCCGGTCCCGGTTGATTGTCGGCACCGGCAAGTACTCGACCCATGACGTCATGCGGGAATGCCTCGATGCCGCCGGCGCCGAGATCGTCACCGTTGCCGTCAGACGCGAACGGCTCATCAACTCGGACGGTCGCAACATCCTCGACGACATCGATCTGAAGAGGATCACGATCCTTCCCAATACAGCCGGCTGTTTCACCACCGACGACGCCGTCCGGGTCGCACGCCTGGGACGTGAAATTCTTCTCGGTCTCGAAAACCCCGGCGCAAGCTGGGTCAAACTTGAAGTCCTCGGCGATACGAAAACGCTCCTCCCCGACCCGATCGCCACGCTCAAGGCGACCGAACAGCTCGTCAACGATGGCTTCGAGGTCCTCTGCTACACCACCGACGACCCCATCACAGCCCGCCGTTTGAAGGACGCCGGAGCCACATCGGTCATGCCGGCCGGCAGCCCCATCGGCAGCGGACAGGGCATCCTCAACCCCAACAACATCCGCATCTGCCTGGAGTACCTGAAGGACGGCGACCCCGACTACCCGGTGATCGTCGACGCCGGCGTCGGCACCGCCAGTGACGTCGCCTTCGCAATGGAACTGGGCTGCGACGGCGTCCTCCTCAACACGGGCATCGCCTCGGCACAGGATCCCCTCCGCATGGCCCACGCCATGCGGCACGCATGCATCGCCGGCCGGCTCGCAGCCCTCAGTGGCCGCATCCCGCGGAAGCTCTACGCCACAGCCTCCAGCCCCGAGACCGGGACGATCCGCCCGCTCCAGAGCTGATCGACGTGACCGGCAGCTCATCTCTCCCCGTCGGGAGAGACTCCCGTCAACTGTTGCGCGAAAACACTTGCGGAAGTCATTCGGAGCGCAGGATGAAACCTGTCCCGTTCGCACCACCGCGATCCTGGTGATCCTACTGGATCCCTTCTCGCGGATTCTCAATCAGGTCGCGAATCGCCTCCGGCAGTGAGGGATCGACGATCCCCAGAACGCCACGCCCTTCATCCAGGCGGTAGTCGACGTCGTCCCGGATCTCCTCGCTGTCGATCTGCCAGAACTTTTCCATCTCCTCGCGGGTACAGGTCCGCAACGTACGCACCAGTCGAAATCCAACCCCTCGAGCTGGATCGTCCGTGAACCACCACGGGCTCAGCGGAAGGTTGGGATCGTTCTCCTTCCAGTCCGGGTCGTTCGACGCGAGCTTGGCCGCGCTGCGGCACTCTTCTGCCGTACTGTCCCAGTGCCCCCCGCGAACGACACGCGGCCAGGCCTCTTCAGACGGGATGACCGTCTCCAGCGCGGTCAGGTTCTCCTTCCCTGCAAACCGTTCGTAACCATTCTTGTCATAACCGCCCAGAACCCATTCTGCCACGTTCCCGTGCATGTCGTAGATGCCCCACGCATTGGGCTTCTTCAGGGCAACCTGCTTTTGCCCCCCTTCACCAGAATTCCCGCTGAACCAGCCATAGTCGTCGAGCAGGTCAGGATCGTTCCCGAACGAATAGGCCGTGGTTGATCCGGCGCGGCAGGCGTACTCCCACTCCGCCTCCGTTGGCAACCGGTATTGCTGACCGGTGATCGCCGACATCCACTTGCTGTAATGCTTCGCCGCAAGCTGGGTCATCGTCACAGCGGCCTGCTTCGGGTCACTCCCGAACTCGAACGTGAAGCTCGGTTCATACAGTTCCGTCGGAACCGTAATCGCGTCGATCATCGTCTCACTGGTGACCGGACGCAGATTCAGCCGCTCGAAGTTCTTGAAGTGCTTGTACAGCCCCATGTACTGAAAGTACTCAGCCCACGTGACTTCCGTCTTCGCAATCCAGAAGGGCTCCACCGTCACGCGGATCTGGGGCCCTTCATCCGGCTGGCGCCCCGCTTCGTTGGCCGGGCTCCCCATCAGAAACGTCCCCCCGGGTACCGGCACCATGTCGAAGGTCACATCGCTACCGGGAATCGTCACCGTGTACGGGACCATGTACCCCTGGTCGGTCTCGACGAATCGCCCCGACTCCGGCTTCTCCTGAACAAGTCCCGGCTGCGGTACCTTCTCCTCGGCGGAGGTCCAGGAAGTGAACAGCAGAACCAGAAGACCGGCGAGGACAGGAGAAAGCAGGCGGGGCACAATAAAACCTCTCGGATGCCAGGAACTCTCAAGACGAACCAGCAGGTCCATTCAGGTGGGATCTGAATTCTACGGCCTCCGTGACGGATTGTCATACTTGCCGTACGTCCTCTCCGAGCAGTTTCGTCAATTCAGCAACCGGGCAGGCGGTAATGCGTCCCGAGACCTCCGGTCCGGAAAAACAGTCACAGCCTCTCCCGGGGCCAATCTCCCGCATAACACCGCAAAGACACTCCCGGCGACGCTACGCGTTTGCTGCACGAGGACTAGAATGCACAGTCCGTTTCGATTCTGGGGAGGACGCGGTGTCCAGGTCGCTCCGCGTGATGCAAATCAGTCTCTCACTGCTGGCAGCGCTGGCCGGAGGAATCTTTGCGCTCGCCGAAGGGGGACCAATCCCCGCGCTGACGATCCCGATCGCCGTCGCCGCTCACTTGCTCATCGATCGGGAAGTACTGCGACCACTCCCGGCGTGGACGATGAACCTGCTCGCCATGGCAGCGTTCGCGATTGCCCTCCTGGAATTCCTGTTCGGAGGCATCGAATCTCCCCTGCTCTCGGGCGGGCACCTCCTGTGCTACCTGACCTGGACATTTCTCCTGCAGAAAAAAGAGGACCGGCAGATCTGGTGGATTGCCGGATTGAGTGTCCTGCAGGTCGCTGTCGCCTCCCTGCTGACCTACAGCAGCTGGTTCGGCCCGGCACTGGTGCTGTTCCTGCTAGTCGCACTGTGGACCCTGGCACTCTTCCAGGTGCAGCGGGCGATCCGGCTGGTTCGACTCTCAACGCACGAGGCAACGGCCGTCACCGCGTCCCAGTCCGTGACACGGCAACGCAGCAGCTTCACCGCGATGCAGCAGGGAGATGAGCCCCGACGGTGGCTCACCGGCCGCTTCGTCGGACATTCCCTGTTCGCCAGTCTTCTCTCACTGTTGCTGACCATCGCCTTCTTTCTGTTCGTGCCCCGCGTGTGGCTCACGAATGCTCCCGCATTCATCTCGGGAGGACGCGCCGTCGGGGGAGCCCCCTCCCGCACCGGTTTCACCAACACCGTTCGCCTGGGACAGATCGGCGAAATCCAGGAAAGTACCCGTCTGGCTCTCGATGTCCGCCTGACGAATGCCAACGGCGAACCCGTCTCCTGGACCGAATGGGAACGACTGATGGGCGCCATCCGCCTCCGCGGCACCGTCCAGGAGGTCTATCACGACGGCGTCTGGTCCAGCAGATCCGAACGATCACAGGAGCTGCGCTTCGACGGCATGGGGTTCCTCGGCCCCGGCTACTTCCGTCAGCACCTCACCGTCTACCCGGTGGATGCCGAAGACTCCCGATCCGGCGTGCTGTTCGCTTCAGGCATGCCACTCCGTGTCCGCCAGCACGACGACGACCGCCGCGTCATGCTTCGTTTCCCCGAGTGGGTTGTCGTCCAGTCGAGTGAAATTGGAAGAACAGACCCCTTCACAGTCGTTTTCGACGTGGCGCCGCGGGAACTCTGGTTTCCGAATGAGTTCGGGGTGACCTTCCAGATGCAGCGGGATCCCCGGCGACATCAGGACTACCTCGGATCCGCCAGCGTCCTGTCCGCTGAACTCAAGGAAGGGCTCCAGGCCTGGCTCGATGCCGGCAACGGCCCCCGCCTCGAAGATCCGACCGATTACGAACTGGTGACCGCCTGGGATCACTGGTTCCGCACGGATCCCGGCTTCAGCTACTCGCTCGATATGAGCATTGACGATCCGACCATCGATCCGGTCCTCGATTTCCTCACCAACCGCCGCCGCGGACACTGCGAGTACTACGCCTCAGCCCTGGCACTGGTCCTGCGGGCCCACAATGTGCCCACGCGGATCGTCAACGGCTACAAGGGAGGGAACATCAATCCCCGCAACGGACGGCTCGAAGTCCGCGACCTGCACGCCCACGCATGGGTCGAGGCCTACATCACAGAAGCACCTCCCGATGAACAAACGGGGGTGCCCGGACCGAGGTGGGTCACGCTCGATCCGACACCCGCGGCGCGCGATGTGGCCATCGCCGAACAACAGGCCGAATCGACCGGGATCGTCGACGATCTCAGAACCCGCTGGCAAATACTCTGGAGCGAGGGGTTACGCATGACCCGCGACTCCCAGAAACAGCTCGTCTATTCCCCGATGGAAACCGCAGCCACCTCCACGTGGGAAGCCGTCACAGATCTCTTCGAGCGAGGGCGGCTCCCCACCAATCGCCTGCTCCGCTCACCCCGTGAATGGTTCAGTTGGCAGGGAGGGCTGGTCGTGTTCCTCCTGCTGACCACCCTCAGCGGGATTGTCTGGTCCTTCCGCAAGATGCTCTCGGTCCTCCGCGGCCCCGGCGCCGACGAATCACGCGCACTCCGCAACGGCCGCGTCGTCCCGTTCTACCAGCGGCTTGAAGAATTGCTCGCCCGCCGAGGCGTCCGGCGGGACGCGTTCGAGACTCCCCGGGAGTTTGCCGCCGCTGCCAGTCGAGTCCCTCTTGCTGACGGGCCGGATCCGATCGGCAACCTGCCGCGTCAGCTCACCGAGGATTTCTACGCCGTCCGCTATGGCGGGAAGTCCCTCTCGGAGGAGGAATCCCGCCGGATCGAACAGGAACTCGACGAACTCTCTGCAAAGCTGTCGCCGTAACTGGCGGCGCAGTCTGCAAACCGACGAACGCTGTGCGAGGAAGCTCGCGGTCGGGTGCCGCGACAACGTAAGCCCGACGCCATCCGCTTTCGACCGGCGACGCAGTCGCCTACGATCTGCACATTCCTGCATGTCCATCTGTCGAGTTCCCGTGTTCCACGATACCCCTCCCGATCATGAACCGGCCAGCACCGGAGATGTGAGCCATCTCATCGGTGAACACTTTCAGCAAAAAGGTCCGCCGTTCGAACTCATCGGCGGAGGGACCTCCCTGGTGCCCGGGCGTCCCCGTAGCGAAGGCATCCAGCTTTTATCCACGCGGCGAATGGACCGCGAGATCGACTATCCCGCCGGCGACATGACAATCACCGTCGAAGCCGGGATGACCGTCGACGCTCTGAACCGGCGACTGGCGCAGGAGAATCAGCGACTGCCGGTTGATATTCCGTTTCCCGATCGGAGTACGATCGGCGGGGCGCTCGCCCTGAACCTGTCTGGGCCCGGACACTTCGCTCACGGAACGCTCCGGGACTACCTCATCGGCATCCGGGCAGTCGACGGACAGGGACGCGTGTACAAGGCCGGCGGACGCGTCGTCAAGAACGTCGCCGGATACGACCTCTGCAAGCTGATGATCGGTTCTCGCGGCACGCTGGGCGTACTCACCGAAGTCACCCTCAAACTGCGACCGCAGGCCCCCTTCCGAATCTGCCTGGTCTACTCCGGTCTCGACGCAGCCGTTCTCGAGCAGGCGATCGCAACCGCACTCCGTTCCGGGACGCGGCCTTTGGCAATCGAGGCCTTCAGCATCGAGTTCGCCTCCACTCTCCCGCTGGAGTTGCCACACGAGGATGGACTGTGTCTGTGCATCGCCTTTGAAGGAACCGAGTCTGACGTCCAGTGGCAGGTCCAGACCTTGAAGCAGGAGCTCGCTGCCATTTTGTGGAACGAGCCACAACAGTTGTCCGCTGGCGAAGCGGATCCCCTGTGGGTCGGGCTGACCGAATTCCAGTTCGCCGGTCACCGGAATCCACAGGGCGCAAGCCTGCGCGCCACTCTCCCCTCCTCCGCCACATCCGAGGCGCTCAGACTGGCCAGCAACGCCGGCTGGACAGTGCAGGCTCACGCCGCCAATGGAATCATCAACGCCATGATCCCCGAATTCGACGGCGCCGCGCGACAGGCACTGCAGCCCGTCGTCGATTGGGTACTGAACCATCAGGGGCGAATCCGGCCACGCACCGGTCCGGCCGAGTGGCAGCGTCACCTCCGCAACCACTTCCCGACTCGCTCCGGCAACGTGCTGGCGGCACGTCTGAAATCGACCTTCGACCCCGAGCGGCTGCTCAATCCGGGGCTCGAAGTCACTTGGTGAGCAGCCAGCAGAGGTCAGCACAACAGCAGGGCTATGTCCGCGTCCCCCGCAAGCACCATCCTGTTCGTCTACGGGACTCTGATGCGAGGGGATGTCCGCGCCCCCGCTCTCGCGGGACAGCAGTTTCTCGGACCCGCGACAACACAGCCGCGCTATCGCCTCGTTGACTGCGGCGACTACCCCGGCCTGATCGAGGCCGCTGCGGGAGTCGGCATCGAAGGCGAACTGTACGCCGTCGACGCCGAGTGCCTGCGCAAGCTGGACCTCATCGAAGGAGTCGACGAAGGACTCTACGAGCGCCGCCCCGTCCTGCTGGACGACCGGCCCGGGGCGGGCACGGTCGCGTACTTCTATCTCGGCCCGATTGACGATCTCCCCGATTGCGGTCGTTCGTGGCGCCACTGGAGAAGTCAGCACATCCGCTGACGCCACACCGGAGGGCTCCGGTCATCCACGGCCCCCTCGCCGCGCCCGGTAGCAGAAGATCCCGGCTCTCGACCGGCCGCAGAGTAGAATCCGCACGATCCGCATCTTCGCGCCGGATTCCCCCCAAATCCGTCCACTCGTCACCGGCACGACCGGCTCGCTGACCGATTGACGTACTGTTCTGTGCCGAAAATCGTCACGTCCGTCCTCTTCTCCATTGCCTCGGCCCGTCCCATGCCGTTGAGCGATCTGCTGGATCTCTCCCCCGTCTATCGCCTCTGGCAGGCCCCTTTTGTCGGCTCGAAGGTCGAACCGTTTCTGAGGCATCATCCCCCTGAAAGGTTCGGACGGGTCCTCGAAGTCGGCTGCGGCCCCGGGACCAATGCACCGCTGTTCATCCACAACGATTATCTCGGTCTGGACCTCAACCCGCGCTACATCGACGCCGCTCGCCGCCGGTTTGGCTCCAGGTTCGAAGTCGCCGATGCGCGCACACTCGATCCGGCGATTCATGGCCGGTTCGACACAATCTTCATGAACAGTCTGCTGCATCACCTCGATGATGAGGCGGTCAGAAACCTGCTCCGCAGACTGGCAAACACCCTGTCAGACACAGGATCGATCCACATCCTCGACCTGGTCCTGCCCGGGAGGACCTGCATCGCCCGCTGGCTGGCAGAACACGACCGGGGCGACTTCGCCCGCCCGCTTGACGAATGGCGGCAGATCCTCAGTGAATCCTTTCGCGAAACCGTCTTCGAGCCCTACGCCCTCAGGCGTGCAGGCGTCGATCTCTGGCAAATGGTCTACTTCAAGGGGATCCCGGTATGAATCCTCACAGCCCACGAATCACCGTCGCCATCCCGTTGTTCAACGAAGAGTCGAACGTCGCAACCCTCGTCGCTCGCGTTCTGGCCGTCCTCGATCGGATCGACGGAGGCCCACACCAGTTGCTGATCGTCAACGACGGCAGCCGGGATCGCACCCTCGAACATCTCGAAAAGCTCGCGGATTGCGACCCGCGTTTAACGGTCATCGACCTCTCTCGCAACTTCGGGCATCAGGCTGCCCTCTCCGCGGCACTCGACCATGCCGAGGGAGATGCCATCGCCCTCATGGACGGCGATCTGCAGGACCCGCCCGAAGCACTGCCACAACTGCTCGAAGAACTCAACCGCGGGTCCGACGTCGTCTACGCCGTCCGTGCAGCTCGCAAGGAAAGCTGGCTGCTCCGATTCTGTTACCGCACCTTCTATCGCCTCATCACAAACTGCTCCCGGGTCTCCCTCCCCCTCGACGCCGGAGACTTCTGTGTGATGCGGCGCAACGTCGTGGAGGTCCTGCGACAAACCCGCGAGTGTCACCGGTACTTGCGAGGTCTCCGCGCCTGGGCTGGCTTTCGACAGTCCGGCGTCGTCGTCGCCCGTGGAGCACGCCATTCCGGCCAGTCCAAATACACCTGGCGAAAGCGCTTCTCGCTCGCCTTCGACGGACTCTTCTCCTTCTCAACCCTGCCGCTCCGCACGGCGACGACGCTCGGCATCGTCACCACCGGACTCGCCGTGGTCCTGGGCCTTTTCTGGATCGCGGCCAAACTCCTCGGTTACGCACCACAGGGATTCACTGCCCTGGCCGTATCGATCACATTCTTCGGCGGGGTGCAATTGTTGTTCACCGGAATTGTCGGGGAGTACGTCGGCAGAATCTACGACGAAGTGAAACGCCGCCCCCTGTACGTCGTCCGCCAGATCCTGGGAGGGACCGAGTCGTGGACCAGACCTACGGCCGTTTGTACCGCGAACTCCACCAGCGGCACTGGTGGTGGCGTTCGCGCGAAATCGCTGTCCTTGACGCAATTCGAGAGCATCACCTCCCTCGCACCGGCGACCGTGTCCTCGACATCGGATGCGGCGATGCACTGATGTTCGACCAGTTGGCCCCGTTCGGCCCTGTCGAAGGAGTCGAGCCGGATGCCCGTCTGCTTTCCCCCGAGACGCTCGCCTCCGGCCGCGTCCATGTCCGGCCGTTCGACCCGACCTACCGGCCCGGATACACCTTCGGGCTGATCACGATGCTCGATGTCCTCGAGCATCTGGATGCCCCCGACGACGCACTGCAGCATGTCGCGTCACTGCTTCGCCCCGGCGGGACCCTCGTCCTCACGGTCCCCGCCTTCCGATCCTTGTGGACCCGTCACGACGACCTGAACCATCATCGCACACGCTATCGTCGACGGAGCCTGCTGCCGCTCGTCACCGCGGCCGGCCTGACCGTCGAGTCCAGCAGGTATCTCTTCCAGTGGACGGTTCCGGCCAAAGTCGCAGTCCGTCTCAAGGAATCGCTCACCACCGGCCCGCCACAACCACCCCGCGTCCCACCCGCCTGGATCAATCGCATCCTCTTGAGCTACACGTCGCTGGAAGAGCGCGTGGCACGACTCGTGCGCCCCCCTCTGGGGAGCAGTCTGCTCGTCATTGCCCGCCGCCCCGAACCGTCCGCCTCCCACCTCTGACAGTCGTGCCGGTGCATCGTTGTACAGCGATCCCGCGCTTGGCACCGATTCTTCGGAGGAATCCTGATGGACCTGTCCTGCGACTGACGATGATTGGAGTGTCGGCGGACCCAGCTGCAGGTGACCTGCACAAACATGCCGGCAGAGGTTCGGACCGAGGAGTCTGTGATATGCTCAAGCGAGCTGTATTAGCCGCCGCCCTGGTGCTCACTGTGGCGGCCGGTGTCATGACCGCGGGCACTGCACAAGCCGCCCAGCCGGGTCAGCCGGCGGACTGGCAGCGCTTCTACTACTACCCGTACGTCTACTACCCGCACAATTACCAGACGTATCCCGACAGCTACGACCACCTCTACTACCGGTATCCCGAAGCCATGCGGATCCCGGTCTACAATGCCAACTGGCACAACTTCTATCCGAGTGAGCGCCCCTATCACTGGGGCAATCACTTCCACCTCGACGCGTTCTAGGACCTCCGGGGGCGATGGGGCGAGGATGACTCAGCCCGCCGGTTTCGGCGGGCTGTTTTCGTGCGCGCATCAAATTCCGCGCACCGCCACTCACGACAGTCCGACGCCTCTTGCAGCCCGGCGCCATGTGGAGGAAACTCCTGACGGCTCGCTCCGCAATTTGCCGTCTGGAGTCGTCATGGTCCAGCGCTTCCTCGTCGGCCTGTTCTGTGTTCTGCCCTGGAGTGCCGTGGCCGCCGCACCCGAACCGGTGACAGGCGTCGACCGCCAGCCACTCGTTGCCGCAACCCGACGGTTGGTCGAGACACTGGAATATGTCGGCGCACCGCTGCCGGAGCCCGACAGGCAGGCGCTTGATCTGGCCGGCAGAATGGCCGACGACCGTGCGGCCGTCATTACCATCCAGAAGCTGCTCGATCCGTACTGCCTGGCGGTGGTCACCATCAATCCCGAGAGTCGCGTCTCGGTGACCGACGGCCCGGCGAAACCCGAACTCATCCAGCAGGGCTGGCAAACTTTTCTCGTCAAGGTGCAGAACGAAGCCGGCATCACGCCGACTCTGAAGGTCACCAGCCCGCAGGCACAACCCGTTTTCGAACAGGGGCGGGGTGCGCGGCAAAGACCGCAGGCCGAAGCCGACCTGGTCTCCGCCAACGAGGCCAGGGACCGCTTCCTCGACATCGCTGCCGTTGACAAGCCACCCCAGAAGCCCCGGCTCTCGGGACTGGCTGTCGAATACCGGGTGTTGCAGCTCTATTCGCGAGATGCCGGCAAACGCGAGGCGACTCTGGCGTTCGACGTTGGACAGGGAACCCAGGATCTCGGGTTTCGAAGCGAGCTGCCCATCCTGTTCACCTGCCACCCGGCAACCGGGATCAGGTTCGGAGTCTACGACGAGCACGGCCAGCCCACGACGGCAGCTTTCGTCATTCGGGACACACAGGGACGCATCTACCCGAATCCGGCGCGGCGTCTGTCGCCCGACTTCTTTTTCCACGAACAGGTGTACCGCCCCCATGGGGAATCGGTTTTCCTGCCTCCCGGAGAATACTCGATCACCGTCTCCCGTGGCCCGGAGTATCTGCCCCGGACCGGCAGGCTCGTCGTCTCGGGCGACGAGAAGACCCGCCTTGCGGAATACCGGCTCACACGCTGGATCGATCCCAAACAGTGGAATTGGTA
>CAZUXX010000067.1:3841-10787 GCA_964624215.1 uncultured Planctomycetaceae bacterium | reverse complement strand
TGCAGCAGCCGCTCCCAGGCCTTCACGATCAGGCCGGCCTCGGTCACTCCCGGTGGCGACGCCAACATGTCCAATAACTGGGCTAGCGGTCTGGTAAATATTTTCATTGAGCGCCGGTCCTGAGCACCCACCGGCTCCCTTCCAGGGCACTGCCGCGGCGGTACCCGCGGGCGACCAGCGTGCGGAGGGTTCGAGATCTTCGAACAGGTCTTTGATGAGATTCCACTGGGAAGCTCGTTTGGTCTGCCTCCGCTGGCTCGTCCAGTGAGGAGATGATTTCCTCAATCTCCAGAGCGTCGGGTGCGACTGACTCGAGACCGCGTGACGCTTCGCGGGTCGGCTTTCGCATCGGAAAGTGACTCCCCCGGGCAACGGATGATCTCAGGAAACTGCGGTTTTTCCGGGGATGATCCTCGGAAGGGGCCCGTCAAACCAGTAGAATCTGATCTTTGCAGGCGAGGGTCGCAAAGCCGGCTATCTTGCTCCGCACGATGAATCTCCCAGAGTTTTCCCAAGGGCAACTGCGGTGCCGTTGTCGGTGGATCAATTTGCCGAGCTGTTGACTTCGAATGGCGTGCTGTCGCCGGAGGAGATCGAGGAGTTTCGTCGCGGGTTCAAAGGTTCGAACGCAGAGCAGTTTGCACGGGAACTTGTCCGGCAGAAGAAGCTGACGGCGTTTCAGGCTCAGCAGTGTTATTCCGGCAGAGCGAAGTCTCTGAGCCTGGGCAATTACGTTGTCATCGACAAGCTTGGGCAGGGGGGAATGGGGATGGTGCTCAAGGCAGAGCACCGGCGGATGAAGCGGCTGGTGGCCGTGAAGGTGCTGTCTCCCTCTGTTTCCAAGTCGGCGGAGCTCGTCAAGCGGTTTCAGCGGGAAGTCGAAGCCGCCGCCCGTCTTACGCATCCCAATATCGTTGCCGCTTACGATTCCGACGAGGCGAACGGCACGGTCTTTCTGGTGATGGAGTACGTGGAGGGGAAGGATCTCTCCTCCCTTGTGAAGTCGAAGGGGCCGCTGCCCGTCGATCGGGCAATCGAGTGCATCCTGCAGGCGGCCAAAGGGCTCGAGTACGCGCACAAGTGCGGCATCATTCATCGCGACATCAAGCCTGCCAATCTGCTGTTGTCGAACGAGGGGGTCGTCAAGATCCTCGACATGGGATTGGCGCGAATCGACGGGGAAGCGGGGACGCAGGCCGAACTGACGAACACCGGCGCGGTGATGGGGACGGTCGACTACATGGCACCGGAACAGGCGGTGAATACCAAACTGGCCGACGCGCGCAGCGATATCTATGCGCTCGGAATCTCGCTCTGGTATCTCCTGGTCGGTCGTCCCGCCTATGAGGGCGACTCGCTGATGGCGCGACTGCTGGCACACCGCGAGGCACCAATTCCTTCGCTTACGGAGGCCCGCAGTGGTCTTCCTCCGGCGCTCGACGACATCTTTCAGAAGATGGTTACCAAGAAACCGGAGGACCGGTTTGCCTCGATGACCGAAGTCATTGCCGCATTGGAAATCGCGCTGCAGAGTGAAGGTGCCACGCTGAGCCTGACGACGGGGGATTCCGAAGCGGGCAAGCTGGACGACTTTCTCCGGAATCTGAACGACGTCAGTGGTGGAGTTTCGGTCACGGCCCCTTTGAGGACCCGAAAGATTCGCCCCGATGCTCAGAGTGACGCCACGATCGTCTCCTCGGATTCTGACCTTCCGACAGACCCGGAGACGCTGACCCGTCTTTCGGATTTGGTGTCGACGCCCCAGACGGTGGTCTCTCGGTCGTCCACTTTGGGAACCGGGTGGCGTGACCGAAGGATTCAGGGGGCCCTCGGTGGTGGGCTCCTGCTCGTACTGGGCCTGCTGTTTCTGTTGTCTCGCGGGAAATCGCCGGAGGTAACGCAGGTCGGGGCGAACCCTGACGAACAGGTTGTTGTCGAACAGCGTCCCCGAATGTCGGCGAATGATCCGGAGCGTCCTGCTTCTCAATCGCTTTCTGCTGAGGGGTTGGCATCGTCCAGTTCCCTGAATGATTCATCGCGTGTCATTTCGGCTTCCGGGACATCACAACGGATCGATCTGCTTCCCCTCGTGCGTACGGTCTCTCCGCACTCCGGTGCCCCCTGGACGCGCCAGGACGGAGCGATCGAAATCCCCGACTCGGGGAACACCCGCACTCTGATTGACGTCCCGGAGCTACCGGACGAATACGAAATCCACATGGACGTCATCCCCCTCAGAGGCCAGCACACCGTGCTTCTGGGGCTGGTCTCACCGCGGGGACGGTTCTGGATTCCCATCGGTGGCTGGGGCGATCTGAATGACGGTCCCGACGGTTCCACGCGAATCGAACCGCGGCCCACCGGCGGAACCGGCACGGCGGAAACCACCGGCCGCGTCCTGTTCACCAACAAAAAATCCAGCCTCGTCTTCACGGTCCGAACCGACCGCGTGACCGTGGCTTGCGACGGCAAAACGCTCATCGACTGGTACGGCGATCCTGCAACGCTTCAGGATTGGGATCTCCTGCAAATGCCCGAACCCCGCAGGCTGGGGATCGGTGCCTGGAAGAGTCAGATGCGAATCACCCGGCTGGAACTGCGGCCGCTGTCCTCTTCCCCGGCGGAGCCGCCACTGTCGTCTCGCGCTCCGGCCGCGGTTCCGCCTCCGCTCACGCTCGTTTCGCTGGCCCCGCTCAACAGTCCGCGAGACGACGCCTACCCCTGGCCGACCGAAGGCGGCCGCACGCTTTTCTTCACCCGCGAAGGTGCCGGAGGGGGCATCGAAACGCTCGTGTCCGTTCGATCGGCTCCGAATGGAGAATTCGCGCCGCCGACCCGCGTGTTCGCGGGACGTCACGCCGTTGTGACCAACGACCTGTCCTACGCCGTGCTGTTCTCCGCCACGAGTGAAGCACCAGCAGTCTTGCATCAATCCGAACGGAATGCGGACACCGGAGTCTGGAGTAGCCCGCAAATCATTGCCGAACTGGCCCGGGAGCCAAACGTCAAAAGTCCCTGGATCAGCCAGGATGGCAAAACGCTCGTGTATCAGCGAACGGTTCCGAACGTCCCCTTCAATACGAAGGGTTCCACGGAATTCGCGATTTCCCGTCGCGAGGCACCGAGGGAACCGTGGAGTTCGCCGGAGCGGTTGCCGATGGCGGATGCTCCCGAACTGACCAGATCGGTGACGTGGCCGTGCCTGAGCGACGACCTGTTGCGAATCGTGTTCTGTCATGGCGGAGACCGCCAAGCGGAAGTCTATATGGCCAGCCGTTCCAGCCTGTCGGAACCGTTCGGGAACTACCGCCCCGTGCTGGTGGACGGCCGCCCACTAATTGCCCGCGCCCCGCGCTGGTCGCCCGCTGGTGACGAACTGTTCGTCTCGATGGACAGCGACCCCGCCAAGCCGGAGTGGGATCTCTATGTCCTGAAAGGTCTGCCGCCGGAGTATCAGGCCCAGCCCGCCAGCGGTGCGAATCAGGAATCGCAAGCGGGAGACGGCTGGGTCGACCTCTTTAATGGCCGCGATTTGACCGGATGGAAACAACAGGGTGGCAGCCGCTGGACCGTCGAAGATGGAGTCATCCGGCATCGCGTCGAATCAGCAACCGACTTTCTGGTGTCCGAAGCCTCATTTGAAGACTTCGAATTATCGATGGAGTACCGTCTCGGTCCCGATACAGACACCGGTCTGTTCTTTCGGATCCCCCAGGACTTCGGGCCTGCACGCACGTACAACGAGATTCAGCTTCTGGACGAAACCAGCCAACACGAGGCCCTGGTCAATCCCAAATACCGGACAGGTTCGCTGTGGTCCGCTCATCGTGCCCCTCCATTTCCTGAACATGGTCCCGGCCGATGGCATACCCTGCATCTGATCGTGCAGGGGGATCGGTTCTTCTGCTCGATCGACGGGATGCCAGCCGCTTCCGGAACCATTCGACCCGACAATCCCCCGCAGGGATCGATCGCGATTCAGTTATTCCGCGGGGGGATCGATGTCCGTCGGGTTCGCCTCCGCGAGTTTTCCCGTCCTGTCCTCGTCACGGTGCCCGTCCTGGAGTTTGCCGAAAAATCCTCTGTGGCGATTCCACCGCTGGATGAAGACTGGAACCAGCCATTCACGATGGAGCTGTGGGTCAAGCGAGACCCGATGTCGAAGAATCCCCGCGGATGCAACCTGTTCCAACTCTCGCGGCAGACGGGAATCAATCTTGGCTACAACGAAGACTTCGTCTTTATGTACCAGTTCCGCAAGCCAGGAGAGAATCTGATTACGGCGGGAAGCGGCCAGGCCAGGCCGGGCGAATGGTTCCACGTCGCGGCGGTGCGTGCCAGCGAGCAGATGCGATTCTATGTTAATGGAAAACGAAGAAGCAGGGGGCGGATCGTTGATCACGGTCGGGCGGATGAAGGACCGCCAACTCTGGGAGGATCCTTAAGCAGCTCTCCGGAAAACATCTTCCGTGGTCAGATCGCCTCCGTGCGAATCTCGCGGGGCGAACTCTATACCGACGAGTTCACTCCCCCGCCGATGAAGCTCCCCCAGCAGGACAGCACACTCCTGCTCTATCGCATAGACGAAGGGCAGGGAGATCGACTGACCGATCTTTCCGGTCATGGCCATCACGGCACGATCAAAGGGGCGCAGTGGACGACGGCGACCGTGCCCGTGGACCTGGCCCGGGTCGCCGGGACCGAATCAAGTGAGGAGGATCCGAAGCTGTCAAAGTTCGCCCTGAGGTTTGATGGTCTCAATGACTACGTTGATTTAACCAGCGACTGGCGATGGGACGGGGAGGAACTGACGGTTGATGCCTGGGTGATTCCCGAAGAGAAGGAGGAACAGACGTACTGGTCCTACCTGTTCACCCTGGAACATGGAACTCCGGAGCAACGCCGGGGAAGCCGACTGCTGTGCAGCATGTTTCCATACGGAGAGAGCGGAGAACTTCGCAGGTTATTCCAACTCAGTCGGCCGCCAAGCCCTGTGACGATGTCCGTTGATCGGGAACCATTTGCCGGACGTCAGCCGATGTTGATCTCATTTGTCTGGAAAGATGAGACGCCGGATTTATTCGTCAACGGGAAGCGTCAAACCCGTCAAACGTCTTCGTACAACTTCGGTAAGCTTGACACGGATCCCATGTTCTGGCTGGGGAGCGGGATTTCCAAGAGACAGCCGACGCACTGTTGGCGCGGGGAGGTGCTGGCATTCCGTATCGCCTCACGGGTTCTCCATACCGAGGACTTTTCACCGCCGGCGGTGCTGCAAGGGGTGCCCGATACAGAAGGGCTGTACCTGTTTCGCGAGGGCCAGGGGGACATTCTGCACGACTCCTCGGGCCACAACCGGCATGGGAAGATTCACGGAGGGGAATAGATAACCGTTTCGACACAGAATGCGCAGGGACCACCGGGTCCCGCTCCGCAGACAAAACTCAAGCCCGAGGCTTCCGAACGGGAGATCGCGGAATGGGTGTTTCAATCCGGAGGAAAAGTGGGCGTCGCGGGACTCAAGGACGTTGCGCAGCGATTGAGTGACCTGCCTAAAGGGCCGGTCACTATCACGCACGTGTTGCTCGATGGTGCCAACGTCACGGACGCGGACTTTCACCGGATCGCACAACTCCCCGGCCTTCGGCACCTTTCCGCCAATTCGACGGGAATCACCGACAACGCATTCCGGGAATTCCAGGGACATTCGCAGCTCAGAACATTGAACGTCTATGGCGGCAATCTGACGGCAGACAGCCTGCCGGTCATCCGGTCGCTGGAACTCGACTCCATTAGTGTCTCGATGAACCGTCTGACCGGTCCGGATCTGCTGCTGCTCATCGAGCAGAATCCAACCATTCGGCGGTGGGCATTTTACGGGCTGGACGGTTGCACGGATGCTACGCTGGATGCGCTCTGTCGTGTCAAATCCCTTGTGCATCTGGATATCAGACGAACATCCGTCACTGCGGCAGGAATCGATCGCGTGAAGAGGTTTCATCCTGATGCCGAGATCCTGAGCGACTTCTGACAGGCTTCAGATTCCCCCGGTTCGACGGGACCGCCGAATGATGCCTGGACCAGGCTTGTGCGTTGTCGTGCTGTGCCTTGCAGCCGCCGGGTGTGCTCCTGCGAGCGATCCGGACGCTCCGACTGTCCCAGGAGCCGCTCACAGCCCGGGGGCTTCGAGCGGGTCGGAATCCGAGCGTCCCACACGCAGCACGATTCGACGGCAGGGCGAGTCGAAAGGGAGGGACAGCCGGGCATTGCGAGTCCCGGTGGAGGTCTTGCCTGCGCTTCCGGAGCCCGGCGAGGTGGCTGAAGTCGTGCTGACGGTCAGGCCTCCCGTTTCGGCGGACCGGGAGATTGTGATTGGTGTCAGCGATCCGTCGCGGATCGCCCTGTTTCTGGGTCAACTGGGTGCGATCGACTGGAATCAACGAGGGATTCCTCTGGCGGAGATCGGAATGATCGCTCCCGATCTCACGCTGACGGTGTATGAGGTGAAGGGGATCCACCGCGATTACGCGTTCTACTGGGGGCAGGCGGGCCTGATCGACAATGTCACCGGCCGGCTGCTGGAGATCGATGTCCCCCAGTTGCGGCTCGTCGTCGGTGATGAGCTGCTACTCGTCGCAGCAGAGGCGGCGAAATCCGCGAGTCGGGAGGCGGGAGCGGCGTCACCGCGTCGGTGACGCCGGCTCGATGGCGGGATGCGGGGTCAATCAGTCTCTGTTGCGGAGGTTCCAGGTCCACTTGTGCAGCTCCATCGCAGGGACGACGCTCACGGCCACGAGTGCGACGGCGCCCCATTCGGTCAGCGAGACCGGCCGGGTTTCGAGCACATCGCGAAGGACCGGGAGGTACATTCCGGCGATATGCACCAGGAGAGCGCCGATCGCCCCCAGCAGCAGCATGGGACTGCGCAACGGCGAGAGGGCGAATG
>CAZUXX010000067.1:0-3831 GCA_964624215.1 uncultured Planctomycetaceae bacterium | reverse complement strand
CTCTCTCCGCAAGGACGAGGTGGACGCCGTGGTGGAAGTTCTCGAACAGGACCATCATGAGGAGCACGATGTTGCGGGCGGCGGGTTCGCTCCAGCCGTGGTGAAGCAGCCAGGCGAAGGCTGCGAAGCTGCCGACTCCCATGACGGCGACCGAGATGATCATGCGTTCGATCATCAGGCGGTTGAAGACCGGTTCGTGGGGTGGCCGGGGTTTACGGGTGAGGGTATCGCCTTCCCCGGGTTCGAAGGCGATGGCGACACCCTGGATGCCGTTGGTGACGAGGTTCAGCCAGAGCAGCTGGACGGGCAGCAGGGGGATGGGGAGTCCACACACGACGCTGAGCAGGACCATCAGGAGCTCGGCGGCACCGGTGGAGAGGAGAAGGAAGATGACCTTGCGGATGTTGTCGTAGGCGATGCGTCCTTCTTCGACGCCGGCCACGATGGTTGTGAAGTTGTCGTCGCTGATGACGAGGTCGGCGGCATCCCGCGCCACGTCGGTCCCGGATTTCCCCATAGCGACGCCGATGTTTGCCGTGCGGAGGGCGGGTGCATCGTTGACTCCGTCGCCGGTCACGGCGACGAAATGTCCGGCATTGCGTGCCGCCTCGACGATTTCCAGCTTCTGACGCGGGGCAACACGGGCAAAGACGCGGACGTTGCGGGTCAGTTCGGCGAGTTGATCGGGGCTGGTCTTGAGGAGTTCGGGGCCGGTGACGACCTGGTGTTCGTCGCTGGCGAGATCGAGTTCGCGGGCAATGGCGAGCGCGGTGACGCGATGGTCGCCGGTGACCATCGAGACTTTCATTCCGGCGTCGTGGCAGGTCCGGACAGCGTCCCGGACTCCGGCGCGGAGCGGGTCGATCATCCCGACAAAGCCGAGGAACCGCAGCCCTTCCAGACGTGGGGGCCCGCCGGAGGAATCGGCGTTCGCGTCGGGGGTGCCCGTTCCTTCTGCCAGGGCGAGAACGCGGTAGCCACGGCTGGCCATGTCGAGAGCGATGTCATCGAGGCGATCTTTCTCCGGATCGGAGCACATCGCCAGGACGCGTTCGGGGGCTCCTTTGACGAAGATGCGGGTCCCCTGCTCTGTCTGGTTGTACGTTGCTGCGAACTGGTTTTCCGATTCGAAGGGGATCTCTCCGACCTGCGGGTATTGCTGGCGGAAGGACTCCGGGTCGATATCGAGTTTCGCGGCCAGGGAGAGGAGTGCGATATCGACGGCGTCCCCGCGCCATTCCCACGTGTCATCGCACCTGGTGAGGGCAGCCTCGTTGCAGAGCGCGCCGGCCCGCACCAGGTCGTCGAGTGCGGTGCTGGTGCCGCTGGCCACCCGCTTGTCACCGGAACGCACCTCTCCCTGCGGCGAGAAGCCCTCTCCGGTGACGGTGAAGGTGCCTCCGTCGGGAAGCCTGATCTCGCGAACGGTGAGTTCGTTGACGGTGAGGGTTCCTGTTTTGTCGGTCGCGATGAGGGTACAGCTCCCGAGTCCCTCGACAGCGGTGAGCTTGCGAACGATGACGCCCCGCCGGGCCATGCGGGTGGTGCCGATGGCGAGCGCGACCGTCATCGCTACGGGGAGACCTTCGGGGATGGCGGCGACTGCGAGGGCAATACCGAACAGCACGACTTCGCTGAGGGAGTACTGCCCCAGGAAGAAGGCGAGTCCTCCGATGAATGCCGCGATGACGAGCGTGGCAACGGCGACAACATTCGAGAAGTGCTCCATGCGCTGGAGCAGAGGCGACTTTCCGCCTTCCGCGGCGACGACATCGAGAGCGAGCTGGCCGACGTGTGTGGCGGTTCCGGTGGCGACGACGACGCCCTTCCCGCGGCCCCGGGTGACGATCGAGCCGGCGAATCCCATGTTGTGTCGATCGCTGACGGGGGTCTCGGCGGTCCCGATCCAGGAGGGGTCTTTGGGAACGGGCAGGGATTCTCCGGTCAGCAGTGACTCATCGACTTCGAGTCCGTGCGCGTCGAGGAGCCTCAGGTCGGCGGGCATGCGGTTGCCGGATTCGAGCAGGACGATGTCGCCCGGCACGACCTGTTCGGCGGGGATCTCCCGGACGTGGCCGTCGCGCTCGACGGTGGCATGGATCTGCAGCAGCTTTCTGAGTGCCTGCGTGCTCTGTTCGGCCTTCCACTCCTGATAGGCCCCGATGGCAGTGTTGATGAGCAGGACGACCGCGATGAAGCTGGCATCCTTGTAGTCGCCGATTGCGAGCGAAACGATGGCGGCGATCAGCAGGATGTAGATCAGCGGACTGTAGAATTGACGCAGCCCGATCTGCCACAGCGATGGCGGGGGCTGTTCGGGGAGCTGGTTGGGTCCGTATTCCCGGAGGCGGGTCTGCGCTTCGGATTCGCTGAGGCCTCGCTCGCGGGCGTCCCAGGCCTCGAAGACGGCGGACAGCTCGAGGGAGTGCCACGGGTGAGTGGGTTGCATCGAATTCAACTCTCGGGGTTTTGTCGCTGACTCCGCAGCACGTCGTTGAGGTCAACGTGGCGTTCCGGTTGTCTTGTGGCGGGGTAAGGTTGCCTTCGTTGCTGGCGGCGGTGCGGGCGAGGACGGCAGAAGATGCAGCGCGTGTTATCTGTGTTGTATGCGGTCTTGTGCACTTCCTCGACCGGGATGGGAGCTTGAAGCGGCGTGGGGGTTGTCGCTGGCGGGGTTGGTTGCCGGAGGAAGTGGCGGCATTACACGGTCCCGCCGAGCAAGGCTCCGCAGACGTAGGCGAGGATGGCTGCTGCGCCGCCGACCAGCAGAGTTTGCAATCCTGAGATCAACCAGCCCTGGTCGACGAATCGTGACTTGAGAGCGCCGACTGCGAAGAAGGCGGCGGCGGTTGCGATGGTGCTCCAGAGATACGGGTCGCTGCCGGAGGAGAAGAGCCCGGTGGTGAAGAGCAGGAAGGGGAGGACCGGGAGGAGGCCGACGATCAGAAAGGCGACAAAGGTTGCGGCGGCGGACTTGATCGGTGAGGGCCCGGTGAGTGCGATGCCGTGCTCGTCCTTGAGCATCATGTCGACCCAGCGCTGGCGATCGGAGGTGATGATGCGGACGGCGGTTTCGAGATCGTCGCCGGTGATTCCCTGGGCGATCAGGACCTGCCGGATCTCCTCACGTTCGCCTTCGGGTACCAGGTCGATGTGCCGCTCTTCCATGCGGCGGAGTCGCTCCCGCTGCTGTTCTTCGGCCCGGGTGCCCAGGTAGTTGCTGGCGGCCATGCTGAACCCGTCGGCGACGAGGTTCGCGAGTCCGAGGACGACAACGATTTCGGAAGCGAGGTGTGCTCCGGCGACTCCGGAGACGACGGCAAAGGTGGTAACGGCTCCGTCGATGCCCCCGTAGATGAAGTCCCTCAGATAGCTCAGTTGGGGGCCGGCCTGCAGCCGCTCACGAATGTCGGCGGGATGATGGGAATGTTCCAGAGATGAGGGAGGCATTCGTTCTTGTTGGCGGAGACCGGATCAAGGTCGAGTCAGGCGGGAAGGCTTCCCGGTGCGCGGCGGGCGGCATGTTAAGACGGCACATCGGGATTGGGCGTCGCTGCGATTGTCGCGGGGCCGGTCCCGGGCCGCCAGCGTCGCGACGCACTCGGGGAGGCGTCAGACGTTGTCTGCCTCGGTGGACGTTCTGCCGGCAGCCATGCTCGACTCAGGTCCCCATTGCCAGCCGCGGAGTTCGGGCATGTCGTCGCCGTGATCGCGGATGTATTGCTTGTGGTCGATCAGTTTTTCGTGGATCGCCTGTTTGAAATAGGCAGCGCGGGCTCCGAGCTGCGGAAGACGGTCGATGACGTCGCCAGCCAGATGGAACCCGACGAG
>CAZUXX010000066.1:2010-10812 GCA_964624215.1 uncultured Planctomycetaceae bacterium | reverse complement strand
CAAGCGGCTGATTCGATCGCTGCCGGTGCGAAAGGGAGTCATCGGGGTTGCCACGTGCGACAAGGGGTTGCCCGCAATGATGATGGCTCTTGCCGCGTTTGGTGAGCTTCCGGGGCTCATCGTTCCGGGAGGGGTGACGCTGCCCCCTTCGGACGGGGAAGATGCCGGCAAGGTGCAGGCGATCGGGGCACGCTTTGCCCACGGAGAGATTTCGCTTCAACATGCGTCGGAGATGGGGTGCCGCGCCTGCGCCTCGCCCGGCGGAGGCTGCCAGTTCCTGGGGACAGCCGCGACGTCACAGGTGATTGCCGAAGCGCTCGGGATGTCGCTGCCGCACTCGGCGCTGGCGCCGTCCGGTCAGCCGGTCTGGTCCGCTGTGGCAACGGCTTCGGCACGTGCCCTGTCGCAGCAGATTCAAGACGGTCAGACGCTCGCCAACATTCTGACGTCCGATGCACTGCACAACGCGATGGTCGTGCATGCCGCTGTCGGTGGATCGACCAATCTGCTGTTGCATGTTCCGGCGATCGCCTTCGAGGCCGGTCTCCCGCGGCCGACGGTGGAGGACTGGAACCGGGTCAACCGGTCCGTCCCGCGCATCCTCGACGTCCTGCCGAACGGGCCGGTGGGACATCCGACCGTACGGCTGTTCCTCGCGGGAGGTGTTCCGGAGATCATGCTCCACTTGCGGTCGCTGGGTCTGTTGCGACTGGATGCCATGACGGCGGTCGGGAAGCCGCTGGGAGACGCCCTCGAATGGTGGGAACACTCTGAACGTCGGAAGCGATTCCGGGAACTTCTTCGCGAGCGGGACGGAGTGGATCCCGAGGACGTCGTGATGCCGCCGCCGAAGGCCCGGGAGCGGGGGCTGACGAGCACCGTGACGTTCCCGACCGGGAACATCGCTCCGGAAGGGTCGGTCATCAAAAGTACGTCGATCGATCCGGAAGTCGTCGACGCCGACGGTGTGTATCGCAAAGTCGGTCCGGCCCGGGTGTTCACAACCGAGCGGGCTGCCATTCAGGCGGTGAAGGGTCGCGGGGACAAATCGGTCCAGGCGGGCGACATCATCGTGTTGATCTGCCGCGGGCCGCTCGGGTCGGGGATGGAGGAGACGTACCAGATCACGTCTGCGTTGCGGTATCTCCCCTTTGGAAAGCACGTTGCGGTCATTACTGATGCACGCTTCTCCGGTGTGTCGACCGGAGCCTGTATCGGGCATGTCGGGCCGGAAGCTCTCGCCGGCGGACCGATTGGCAAACTGCGTGATGGCGACCTGATCGAGATTGTCATCGATCGCAACAAGCTCACAGGGCAGATCAACTTTGTCGGAACAGTCGAACAGCGACTGACCCCTGCCGAAGGTGCGGCTGTACTCGCTGCAAGAGAGCCGAGAGCCGACCTCGCTGTTGATCCGCAGATGCCTGCCGATACCCGCCTGTGGTCGCTTCTTCAGCAGGCGAGTGGGGGCACCTGGGCGGGCTGCGTGTACGACGTCGATGCCATTGCAAAGCGTCTTGCATAGTCAGCAGCACAATTTTTCTCACCGGGATCGTGAATGCGAGCGCTCGCGTTGTTCGAACCCATTGCCTGTCAGCAGAGTGTTATGAACTGGCAATTCCGGATTGATGTTGGTGGCACGTTCACCGACTGCATCGGCATCTCCCCCGAGGGCTCAATGCACACGGCGAAGGTGCTCTCGAGCGGTGTCGTCCCGGGAGTTCTCACGGTCATTGCCGATCGGGTCGTCGAGGATCCGCAGCGATCCGGAGAGGTAGACGAGTGCTGGCGCGGAGCGCAGCTCAGAGTGATCGGACGCGAGTTGCCGGCGGCTGCACATACGTCGCGGGTTGTTGCGTTTGACGGAGTTCGTGGACGCTTCACTCTCGAGACGCCGCTGCCCGTGGCGACGGGTGAGCATCTTGAATATGAACTGACGACCGGAGAAGACGCCCCTCTTCTGGCGATTCGCCGCATCCTCCGATTGCGTCTGGATGAACCCGTTCCCGCGGTCGACATTCGGCTGGGGACGACGCGCGGAACGAACGCCCTGCTCGAACGCCGCGGAGCACGGACCGCACTGGTCACAACCCGCGGCTTCGCCGATGCCCTGTCGATTGGGGACCAGGCGCGTCCGCGTCTGTTTGATCTCGCGATCCGCAAGCCGGAGATGCTGTTTGAGCGGGTTCTGGAGATCGACGAACGGGTCGCCGCCGATGGATCTGTGCTGGTCGAACTCGACGAGAACCGTGTGCGAGAGGCGCTGGAAGAACTCCGGCGAGAGGGCATCGAGTCACTCGCCATCTGTCTGGTCAATGCGTGCAGTGCGCCGGAGCACGAACAGCGGATCGCCCGGATTGCTGCCGCGACCGGCTTTGAGGAGATCAGCGTCTCCAGTCTCGTCAGCCCTGTGATGAAACTCATTCCCCGCGGCGAAACGACGGTGGTCAATGCGTACCTTAACCCGGTGCTGCGGAGTTACATCGAGCGACTGTCGGCTCCCCTGCAGACGTCGGGAACCAGCAAGCTGCGGCTGATGACCTCCCGGGGTGGACTCGTTTCACCGGAACGGTTCCTCGGCAAGGACAGCATCCTTTCAGGGCCAGCCGGTGGTGTCATCGCCTTTTCGCGGCTGGCACAACGAGCCGGGTTTGCCAGCTCGATTGGTTTCGACATGGGGGGCACGAGCACCGATGTCGCCCGGTTCGACGGCAAGTACCTTTATGATCACGAGGCGGTCAAAGCAGGGGTCCGGCTGGCGACGCCCATGCTCTCGATCGAGACCGTCGCTGCCGGAGGAGGGAGTCTGTGCCACTTCGACGGCGTGCGTCTGCTGGTTGGTCCGCGCAGTGCCGGGGCGAGCCCCGGACCTGCCTGTTACGGACGGGGCGGTCCGCTGACTGTCACCGATTGCAATCTGGCCGTGGGACGCCTGCTCCCCGAGGAGTTCCCGTTTCCGCTCGATACGACTGCGGTGCAGGAGCGGCTGGAAGAGCTGGTTGAAGAGATTGCCGCCTCCCCTCTTGGCGTTCGTTACACGCCCCGGTCACTGGCAGCCGGTTTCCTCGAAATCGCGAATGCAAATATAGTGCGTGCGATTCGCCGCGTCTCGATCGCCCGGGGCTTCGATCCGGCAGACGATGCGCTGGTGGTCTTTGGAGGAGCGGGAGGCCAGCACGCCTGTGCCATTGCCGACGCGCTCGACATGCGATCGATCTATGTGCATCCGCATGCCGGTCTGCTCAGTGCCGTCGGCATGGGACTGGCTGACGTCACACAGAAAGTCGAGCGGCCAGTTCATCGTCCGTACTCACCCGAGACTCTTGCCGATCTCGCCCTCCTTTTTGAGGAGATGGACCGTCAGGCCCGTGCAGCGGTGCTCGCGGAGGGGATCCCCGAAAGTGAAATTCTTCCGCCCCGCCACTCGCTCGATCTGCGTTATCGGGGAGTCGAGGGAGTGCTCACCGTCGACTGCCCACCGGATGGGAATGACCGCGCCGAGTTCGAGAGGCTGCATCGCCTCCGCTACGGCTATCTGCATCACGATCGCGAACTGGAAGTCGTTTCGGCACGAACCGAAGTCGTCGGCCGGTTGCCGGAAACCGCTCCGGAGAGTGCCGACGTGCGCCGAACGCTTCCCGACAACAAGCGCGCGGGAGAAACCGCGTCGGTTGAGAAGGCAAGTACGCAGCGACAACCACCACAGACGAGCCCGCTCTATTGTGGTGGTGAGATCCGTCCGGCAGCAGTCTGGCGCCGGGAAGATCTGCATCCGGGACAGGTCATTGCCGGACCGGCAATCGTTTGTGAGCCGACGTCGACACTCGTTGTCGAAACAGGATGGACCGCCCGGGTGACCCCTCTCGGCGAACTCATTCTGAAGCGGACAGACTCCGGAACGGCAGCACGCCGCCGGGCAGCAGTCGCTGCAACGACAGACGCTCAGTCAGTCACGATTGATCCCGTGACACTGGAGATCTTCAACAATCAGCTGGCGTCGATTGCGGAGCAGATGGGAGCCACTCTGCAGCTCACAGCCCAGTCGACAAATGTCAAGGAGCGACTCGACTTTTCGTGTGCAATCTTCGATGCCGGTGGGGGGCTGGTGGTCAACGCGCCCCATGTACCGGTCCACCTGGGAGCGATGAGCGAGACGATTCGCAGGCTGATTGCAGATCATCCAAACATGCAGCCTGGCGACGTCTTTCTGACAAACGACCCGTATCGCGGCGGATCCCATCTGCCGGATGTGACGGTCATCACTCCGGTCCACACCGGGGAGGGGGACCTGTTGTTCTTCACGGCCAGTCGGGCTCATCACGCCGAGATCGGGGGAATGACACCGGGAAGTATGCCTCCGTTTTCCAGAACGCTGGCAGAAGAAGGGGTCCTGCTGCGGAGCTTCCGGATCGTCGCGGCAGGAGAATCCCGGCGCAAGGAACTCCTGGAACAGCTCACAGCCAGGCGCTGGCCGAGTCGCAGCCCGGAAGACAACCTGGCCGATGTCGACGCCCAGATCGCTGCCAACCGCATGGGGGCCGAGCTGCTCCTGGGGCTCATTCGGCGAAGTGGCCGGGGACTTGTGGAATCCGCCATGCACCGCATTCAGGAGGCGGCCGCGGAGAAGATGCGGCTGGCGCTGCGGTCACTGCCCGACGGACGATACTCGATGACCGATCACCTCGACGATGACAGTCCCGTCGCCGTGACCATCTCGATCAAGGGCGATGCGGCGACGGTCGACTTCACCGGCACTGGTCCCGTTTTGCCAACCAATCTGAATGCCAACCGGGCCATCGTGACCGCGGCCGTGATGTTCGTCTTCCGCTGCCTGATTGCCGAGGAGATTCCACTCAATGGCGGAGTCCTCGAACCGGTTGAGATCGTTCTGCCCGAATGCCTGCTGAACCCGCCGGCGGCTGATGATCCGGACGACTGCCCGGCGATGGTCGGAGGCAATGTCGAGACGTCACAGCGGGTGGTTGATGTCCTGCTGGGAGCCCTCTCGCTTGCAGCCGCCAGCCAGGGGACAATGAATAACCTGACGTTCGGTGACGGACAGTTCGGTTATTACGAAACGATTTGCGGTGGCAGCGGAGCGACTGCCGATGCCGACGGTGCCAGCGCCGTCCACACGCACATGACGAATACGCGGCTGACGGATGTCGAGATCCTCGAACGGCGCTACCCGGTGCGGGTGCGCGAGTTCTCGATCCGCAGGAATTCCGGCGGAGCCGGTTCCCGCCGGGGAGGGGATGGCATCGTCCGCTCGCTGGAATTTCTGAGACCACTGAAGGTTTCTATGCTCTCACAGCGGCGCGGCAGTCATCGCCCGTTCGGGCTGCGCGGTGGCCTGCCCGGGGCTGCCGGGGTCAATCGGTTGCACAGGACCACTGGAGAGGTCGTCAATCTGGGTGGGGCATTCCAGATCGACGTGCAGCCAGGTGACATCCTCACCATCGAGACGCCGGGCGGTGGTGGCTGGGGCGCACCGTGATCCCGACGTTTTCGAATCCCGAGGGGCCCGGGCAAACCGCGGGATCCCTCTGCGAGTGACCCGTGGCGTCCGGACGGCGCCTCAGGACTCCCAGCGCTGTTTCATGAAGGCGAGACCATCGGTCGCCAGCTGTTCTTCCGATTCGTACATCTTGCGCCAGATGCGGGTGGCGGCAGCGAGTTCGGGGAGCGCCAGGCCGAAGGCCTCGATCATCAGCCAGCCGGAATAGTTGACTTCCTTGAGTGCGGCGAAGTTCTCATCCCAGTTCACGCCTCCCTGGCCGGGCGTCGAGCGGTCATTTTCCGAGATGTGAACGTGCACCATCTGATCGGCACACGCCTTGATGGCCTGCCGCGGTGACTTCTCTTCGATGTTCGCGTGGAACGTGTCGTACATCATCTTCAAATGCGAGTGGTCCACCTCGCGGCAGAAGCGGGCCGTGTCTTCGGCACAGTTGAGGAAGTAGCACTCAAACCGGTTGAGGTACTCACACACAAGGACCACGTCGTTGGCTTTGGCATGGTCGGCCGCCTGCGCGAGCGTCTCCTGCCCCCACTTCCATTCGTCCTCGGTGCGTCCCTGGCCAGAGAACTCGCCCAGGGCGGAGTGGATCGGTCCGCAAAGGTGCGTCGCCCCGGCAGCTGCGGTGGTGTCGATGGCCTTTTTGAGCCTCTCCAGCCCCGCCTTCCGGATTGACGGGTCTGCTGAAATCGGGTTCTCCTCGGCTGTGCAGACGGTCACCGCCGTCCGTCCCAGGCTCAGCTCATCCAGTTTGGCACCGACCTTCTGAAAGTTGTCTGTGTTGAAGTCGAACACCGGCAGCTCGACGCCGTCGTAGCCGATGGCCTTCAGTTTCTCGAGGACCGGCGCAATGGACTCGTCGACGTTGGCTGTCCACAGCAGCAGGTTGAATCCGTATTTCATGAGTTCGGCAGCGGGTTCAGGAAATGAAGGTGTCAGAACAACGAAGTTTCAAACGATTCGCTGAGGATCAGTCGCCAGAACCGGACATGCCTGTCATGACAATGACGCGTCACCGGCGGCGTGATCCTCCCGTCCGGGCCTGGTCTCGTCGCTTGTGCTGCAATGACGAACCCCGAACGAACTATTTTGCGGCGACGTCATAGCTCATGACGTGGTCCTGCTCGCGAAGATACATCGTGCCATCGACCACGACGGGATGCGACCAGCTCTCACGCTCCTGGTAGACAGGTCGAAAGGTCCCGTAAAGCCGGTACTCCTCGGGAGTCATTTCCAGCAGGGCAAGGGTGCCATCCTGGTACCGGAAGACCAGCTGGTCACCGACGGCCGTGATCGCCGCCGAGCCCCCTCCGGCAGGGCGAATGCGACCGCCCCAGACGGTCTTGCCGGACTTCATCTCCAGACAGATGGGAAAGCCCTTGTTGTGCTGATGCCCGGCGTAGACATAGCCATCGGAAAGGATCATCCCGCCATGATGGTTCTGGAAATCCTTCGCTTCGAGGAAGTAGACCTCGTTGGCGGTGATGCCTCCCCGCCCGCGAGACAGCCGCAGCAGTGCAGCGCCAGTACCGTATCCCGACGAAGCGAAGACGAAATCACCATCCACCAGAGGCGTGGGGATGTTCGCCGTATCGTTTGCGACCCGGTTGTATCCCCATAACAGTTGGCCGTCGCTGGCCCGTACACCGATCACTCCGCGTCCGACGAGAGTGACGTACTGCTTCACCCCGCCTCCTTCCGAAATGACGATCGATGAGTAACCGGCCCCGTCCTTGCCGCGGCCTTCCACCCTGGGCAGCCGGGCGGCCCAGATTTCGCGGCCATTCTCCTTGTTAAGTGCGACCATCACTCCCCGGGGACCTCCGGGTGTGCACAGCACACGATCTCCGTCGACCAGAGGGGACTCCGAAAAGCCCCAGCCTGACATCATCTTTCCGCCCCAGTCGGAGAACTCGCGCGACCAGACCTTTTTGCCATCGCTGAGTTCGAGGCACACGATGCGACCATCGGAGGCAACGGCGTACAGCCGGTCGCCGTCGATCGACGGAGTGCAGCGGGCCCCGGGATAACCATGCTCGGGTGAGCGATTCGAGATAGGCGTCGACCAGATGACCGACCCGTCGGCGGCATTCAGGCACGTGACCGCCTGGGCTCCGTCCTTGTTGCCGGTGGTGTAGATGCGTCCGTCCACGACGGCGAGGCTGGCATACCCCTCCCCGACCCCCTGGACATGCCACTTCAGCTTGGGAGGGTTCTGATCCCAGTCGCTGCGGATGGATTCGTCGTGCGCGATGCCGTCGCGCTGGGGCCCCCGCCACTGGGGCCAGTCCCCGGCTGAGGATATTCCACTCATGACCGCGAGGGTCAACAGGGCCGATGTGACGGTTGCAGTCCTCGACGTCATGAGTCATTCCCCGAAGAATCAGGTGCTTTTCGCAGCAGTGAGGCCGCATCAACGAAGCGGAATTCTATCGGAGAGCCCTGCGCGTCGCCAATGGAAGGGGAGAACGCCGAAGACGCGAAAGCCGGCGGCAACAACGTCACCTGAGCGGTCGACATGGCAACGAGACTGCCGGGTGAACCGGACGGCGTTTATGCTGTCAGATTCCTTCGGAGTCACTGATCCTCCGAATGGAATGCTCTGGGCCAGACCGCGCCACAACAAACCCGGTGTCCCCGATGACGCTTCAGCAGGTAGAAACACTCACCGAATCGCAGGTCGCCGACCTGCAGACCCTCTACAAGTCCGAATGGTGGTCGCAGGACCGCACTCTCGACGATGTGCGGCAGATGGTGGAGAACACCAGCCTGATCATCGGCTTCGTTGACGATAATCAAAACCTCGTTGCCTTTTGCCGCGTGCTGACAGACTTCGTCTTCCGGGCCACAATTTATGACGTGATCGTGGCCGAACCGTGGCGAGGACAGAAGCTCGGCCGCCGGCTCATGGATGCCGTCGCGGAGCATCCGCGGCTGCAGCGGGTCAGCGCGATCTGGCTGTGCTGCAAGCCGGACAAGGTGGCGTTCTACGAGAAATGGGGTTTCGAGATTTTTGATGAGGGGCAGTTCTGGATGCGGAAGATGCAACGTCCCGGCTGACTGCCCGGTGAAGGCGACGAGCTCCCCGTCAGGGCCGACACGGGTCGAGTCCCCGACCGGGCAATCCCGGCCGTGACCTTTGCCACGCGGGGTACCCGCGAATGCGAAGATCCTTTGCCAACACAAAGGCCGCGGAACCTGCACCGGATCTCCCTCGCTACAACGAACGGACAATCGACCCGTATCGGGATTCCCGGACCGTCGTAAAATACCTGTATGCCCTC